>DATHWE010000001.1:0-14631 GCA_035460905.1 Methylophilaceae bacterium
GCAATGCGGTGTTGCAGCGCGCCATCATCGGTTAAAATAAGCAATCCCTCGCTGTCGGTATCGAGCCGCCCCGCTGCATACACCCCTGGAACCGGAATGTAATCCTTCAGGGTCGGGTGCTTTTCATGCTCGCTAAACTGGCAGATAACCCCATAGGGTTTGTTGAACAGGATCAGCATTCCAAATCTTGAATCCAGGAGTTTATTGATGTCGCAGAAAATCAGCGTACCCGTTGACGGGCAAAAGATTACCGTCAATGCCGACAACAGCCTCAACGTACCCGACCGCCCGATTATCCCATTTATCGAAGGCGATGGCATCGGTGTCGATATTACGCCCCCGATGAAGCGCGTCGTGGATGCGGCCGTTGAAAAGGCCTACGGCGGCAAGCGCTCCATCGCCTGGATGGAAGTCTACGCCGGCGAGAAGTCACTGAAGGTTTACGGCGAAAATGCATGGCTGCCGGACGAGACACTGCAAGCCGTACGTGAATACGTCATCTCCATCAAAGGCCCGCTGACCACCCCGGTGGGCGGCGGCATCCGCTCCCTGAACGTGACGCTGCGTCAGGATCTCGACCTCTACGTCTGCCTGCGCCCGGTACAATATTTCCAGGGCGTCCCCAGCCCGGTCAAGCATCCGGAAAAGACCGATATGGTGATTTTCCGCGAGAATACGGAAGATATTTACGCCGGCATCGAATGGGCCGCCGGCACGGACGAAGTAAAGAAAGTCATCGACTTCCTCTCCGATATGGGCGTGCGCAAGAAAATCCGTTTCCCGGAATGCTCTTCCATCGGCATCAAGCCGGTCTCGGTGGATGGCAGCAAGCGCCTGGTGCGCAAGGCCATCCAGTACGCCATCGATAACGGCCGCAAGTCGCTGACCATCGTGCACAAGGGCAACATCATGAAGTTCACCGAAGGTGGCTTCAAGACCTGGGGTTACGAAGTAGCCAAGCAGGAATTCGGCGCGGTGGAAATCGACGGCGGACCGTGGTGCAAGCTGGAAAACGGCCTGATCATCAAGGACTGCATCGCCGACGCCTTCCTGCAGGAAATCCTGCTGCACCCGGAAGATCACGACGTGGTGGCGACGCTCAACCTGAACGGCGATTACATTTCCGACGCACTGGCTGCGCAAGTCGGCGGCATCGGCATTGCTCCGGGAGCCAACCTGTCGGACACCATCGCGATGTTCGAAGCGACCCACGGCACCGCGCCCAAGATTGCCGGCAAGGACATTGCCAATCCATCATCGCTGATTCTCTCGGCGGAAATGATGCTGCGTCATATGGGATGGACGGAAGCCGCCGATCTGGTATTGCAGGGAGTAGGCAAGGCGATTGCTGAAAAGCGGGTAACCCACGACTTCTCGTCCCAGATGGACGGAGCTACGCAGGTAAGCTGCTCACAGTTTGGCGAAGAGATCGTTCGCCAGATGTAATGCAAAAAAGCGACCCGGTAATCGGGTCGCCTTCAAGAAGACTTTCAGGCCTTCTGAATATTCGAGGCTTGTTTGCCCTTGGGGCCCTCGGTCACATCGAATGTAACCTTGTCGCCTTCCTTGAGGCTCTTGTAGCCGGAGGCGACAATCGCGGAAAAGTGCGCGAACAAGTCATCACCACCTTCGTCAGGAGTGATGAAGCCAAAACCCTTAGAGTCATTGAACCACTTCACGGTACCAGTTGCCATTTCTTACTTCCTTGCATAAACCAGAGGAGGCACCCTCAAAAGTTTGTATTTCAAGACCTTAAGTCAATATTTCTGCTGCAAAAAGCCCGAATTCAAACGCCTGTGTGCGTTTTTACGTCGGTTATTGCAATAAGTCAAGATTTTTTTGAGGTTATTTATGGCATTGATCTTATAGCCATAAAATCTTTACCTAAACGTTCAGGTATACCCGTATCCTTTACAAACTGGACGTCACCGTGCATCATTCAACAGGCTATTAGCTATCGCCTAGGGTGCTTGCTTAATCCTTCATGAAAAAATATTGAAATGGTTGCTGCCGCTACCCCGACAAAATTAGGTGGACTCGCCCGCATGCTGGTGCAGGAGAAACTGCTATCCGAACACGAGGCTGAGTCGGTCCAGACACAAGCCAACTCCCAAAGCATTCCCTTCGTCACTCAACTGGTCCAGAGCAGAAAGCTCTCGGCGATCGAAATCGCACGATCAGCGGCCAACGCTTTCGGCTTCCCGCTGCTTGACCTGAACAGCATTAACTCGGATTACCTGCCGCAGAAAGCCATTGATGCCAAATTGATGCAGAATTATCGCGTCATGGCATTACAGAGTCGCGGTAATACGTTATTCATTGCACTCTCCGACCCGACCAATCTGCATGCACTCGATGATGTTCAGTTCCAGGTGGGGATGGCGCTTTCACCTGTTGTGGTGGAAGACGACAAACTAGGCAAGTGGATAAGCAAGATCGTCGAGGACAGCGACACCACCCTGAGATCGCTCGGGACCGACGATGACATCGATCTCGATTTTGAAAACGAAGATAAAACCGCCGAGCCCGAGCAAGCCACCGACATCGACGATGCGCCTGTCGTCAAATATATCCAGAAGATGTTGCTGGATGCCATCAACATGGGCGCATCCGACCTGCACTTCGAGCCTTACGAAAAGTACTACCGCATCCGCTACCGCGTTGACGGCGAATTGCGTGAAATCGCCCGACCGCCATTGGCAATCAAGGACAAAATCGCCTCTCGAATCAAAGTGATTTCGAGCATGGATATTTCCGAAAAGCGCGTACCACAAGACGGACGGATGAAATTAGTCTTATCCAAAAACCGCGCCATCGATTTCCGTGTGAGCACCTTGCCGACCCTGCAAGGCGAAAAAATCGTCATGCGGATTCTGGATCCTTCCAGCGCCACTTTGGGTATCGATGCGCTTGGATATGAACCGGAGCAACGCGAAGCTTTGCTCAGCGCGGTTCAAAGACCTTATGGCATGGTATTGGTCACCGGGCCTACCGGCTCCGGCAAAACCGTGTCGCTGTATACTTGCCTCAACATTCTTAATGAGCCAGGCGTCAACATTTCAACGGCAGAGGATCCCGCTGAAATCAATTTACCCGGCGTTAATCAGGTCAACGTCAACGAAAAAGCCGGACTGACCTTCGCCGCAGCGCTAAAAGCATTCTTGCGCCAGGATCCGGATGTGATCATGGTCGGCGAAATTCGCGATCTCGAAACTGCCGACATTGCGATCAAGGCTGCTCAGACGGGTCACATGGTGCTTTCGACGCTGCACACCAATGATGCGCCAGGTACGCTTTCGCGCTTAATGAATATGGGCGTTGCACCGTTCAACATTGCATCTTCTGTTATTCTCATTACCGCGCAACGATTGGCGCGCCGCTTGTGCAAAGTTTGTAAACATCCCATCGAAATCCCAAAAGAAGCGCTGCTGCGGGCTGGTTTCAAGGAGCACGACCTGGACGGCAGTTGGCAACTTTATGGCCCCAAGGAGGGTGGTTGCGATGCCTGCAACGGCAGCGGCTACAAGGGGCGTGTCGGCATTTACCAAGTGATGCCGATTACTGATGAAATGAGTCGTATCATCATGAAAAATGGTACTGCGCATGATATTTCCGACCAGGCCCGGCGCGAAGGGGTAAAGGATCTGCGCCAGTCAGGGTTGCTCAAGGTCAAGCAGGGGCTGACTTCACTGGAAGAAATCGAAGCCTGCACCAACGAATAAGGAAACAATAATGGCTGCTAATTCCGCCAAGGAAACCACCTTCGCATGGGAAGGGACGGATAAACGGGGCAAACGGTTAAAAGGGGAAATGAAAGCCTCCGGCTTGGCATTCGTCACCGCGACACTGCGCCGTCAAGGCATCACCGTCATCAAGATCAAGAAGCAAAGCGCTTTCGGCGGCAACAAGAGCATCTCGGAAAAAGACATTACGCTGTTCACGCGCCAATTGGCGACAATGATGAAGTCGGGCGTACCCTTATTGCAATCGTTCGACATTGTTGGCAAAGGACATAGCAATCCATCCGTTTCGAGACTGCTCAATGACATCAAAAGCGATGTAGAAACCGGCAGCAGCCTTAGCCAGGCGTTTCGCAAATATCCACTGTATTTCGACAATCTGTTCTGCAATCTCGTCCAGGCCGGCGAGCAGGCGGGTATCCTTGATACCCTGCTGGACCGCCTCGCTTCATACAAGGAAAAAATTCTTGCCATCAAGAGCAAGATCAAGTCTGCTCTTTTCTATCCGATTGCGATTCTCGTCGTCGCCTTCATTATCACTGCAGTCATCATGATTTTCGTGATCCCTGCTTTCAAGGATCTTTTTTCCAATTTTGGCGCTGACCTGCCCGCACCGACCGTAGTGGTCATCAACATCTCGGACTTTTTCGTATCCTACTGGTGGGCTATCTTCGGCGCATTGGGAGGCGGCTTCTGGTTCTTCTTCTACACCTGGAAGCGCTCGGAAAAGATGCAATCAACGATGGACAGGTTGCTGCTCAAGATGCCGGTGTTTGGCGAACTTATCCGCAAAGCGACGATTGCCCGCTTTGCAAGAACCCTATCCACCATGTTCGCCGCCGGCGTACCATTGGTCGAAGCACTTGACTCGGTGGCTGGCGCTTCTGGCAACAGGGTCTACTACGACGCAACAAAAAGAATCCAGAGCGACGTTACTACTGGTGTCAGCCTGACCGTCGCCATGCAGAACACCGAAGTTTTTCCGAACATGGTGCTGCAGATGGTATCCATCGGCGAGGAATCCGGCGCCCTTGACTCCATGCTGTCAAAAGTCGCGGATTTCTATGAAGGCGAAGTGGACGACGCGGTAGCCGGCATTTCCAGCCTGATGGAACCGATCATCATGGTAGTACTGGGAACGCTGATCGGCGGCCTGGTCATTGCCATGTACCTGCCAATCTTCAAGATGGGTCAGGCAGTTTAGAACCGCTCGCAAGCCGGGAGGGGTTCTTCGCTCCCGGCTCTGCAATTGAGCATTTACTTGCGCGCAGCCGACCCCATAGCCTTTTCGATTTCCTTCGCTGGATAAGCACCCAGCAAACGCTTGCCATTGGCGAAGATCAAGGTGGGCGTGCTGGTAATTCCGAGCTTGCTGCCCAAGTCGGCAACGTCATCGATGGGCGCATCGCATGAAGCCGTACCCTTGGGTAACTGACCGTTCAATATCCACTCCTGCCAAGCCTTGCTTCTGTCAGGCGCGCACCAGATAGCGCGAGACTTGTTTGCGGCATCGGGGTGTAGCGACTCCAAAGGATAGAGGAAGGTATAGATAGTAACGTCCGTAATACCAACCAGGTCCTTCTGCTCCAGCTTCTTGCAGTAGGGACAATCCGGATCGGAAAATACAACCAGCTTACGGCTGCCGTTTCCCTTCACAACCTTGATCGCCTTATCCAGTGGGAGGGAAGCGAAATCAACCCGCGTCAACTCGTCCATGCGCTCTGCCGTCAGATCCCGCTTGTTCTTGGGATCGACGAGCCGCCCTTCGACAATCAGGAAATTGAAGCTGTCATCCGTATAAATGATTTGCCCGTCCAGAAAGACCTCATACAAGCCGGCATAAGGCGTCTTGGAAATATTCTGAATTTTGACTTTCGGGTAAGTCGCTTCGATGGTTTTCTTGAGCGAGGCCTCGTCCGCCCAGGCAGGCGTTGTCAACATGCCTGCCAGTAGCCCAACCGCCATATGTTTCAACATTCAATTTCCTTTTATATCATTGCGTGCGCTATCAGACGCCGCTTGAGCCATTGCTGGCGGTTTGTAAAAGCCATACCCCAATTGCGCAATGGAGCTGCGCCAGGCAAATCGCTGCCGAATAATGCATGCAGGCCAGTAGTCATGACCTGCATCGAAGCTATATCCATCCTGCGCGACCGCTCATACCGGCGCAGCAATGCATAATCGCCCACGTCAGCCTGAGCTCCGCGGCTCATCAAAACCTCGGCCAGACTGATGACATCGTGAAACCCAAGATTGACGCCCTGTCCCGCCAGCGGATGAACCAGATGTGCCGCATCGCCAACCAGCGCCAGCCGCGGCTTGACCATGACCTCGGCATTCTGCAATCGCAACGGGAATGCCGCAGCCGAAGTCAGCAATGTCAGTGGTCCCAGAAGACTCCCGCCAGCCTCTTCTATCTTCGCGCACAATGCCTCAGAAGACATCGCCAGCAACTCTCGTGCATGGACAGGATCGGTGGACCACACCATCGACATGCGATTTTCCGGCAACGGTAGCCAAGCGAGAATTCCATCCTTGCGGAACCATTGGCGCGCAACATTTCTCGGCGGCAGGGCGGTAGAAAAATTCGCTACTACCCCCAGTTGACCGTAATCGCGAGTATTCACTCCTATGCCGGCTTCTGTCCGCGTCCAGGAGTTACCGCCGTCCGCACCGACAATGAGCCGTGCCGCCAAGCGTCTTCCGTCGGACAACGCAAGTCGTACGCAGTTTTTTTCCCATGTCAGGCTGAGACATTGTTTTGGGCAGAATAGTCCAATCTCAGGCATGTTGCGCAATTGCGCCCATAAAGCACTTTGCATTTGCCGGCTTTCGGCAATGTAGCCCAATGCCGAAACATTCGCTTCATCCGCGCTGAGCTCCAGCTCCGCCTTGCCATCGCCCTGGATTTGCATCGTTTCGATGGGAGCGATGCGACCCATATCCTGCGTATCCCAGGCATCAAGCGAGTCAAGAAAACGTGCATTGCCTGGGCTGATCGCATAAATGCGGCTATCCCAGCTGCCATCCTGCGGCAGTACGGGTGATGGCACAGCCTCGACCAAAGCGAGTTTCAATCCGCTGCGCGCCAGCGCCAATGCCGCTGCGGCGCCCACCAGGCCGCCGCCGATCACGACAACGTCGAAGTCCTGATCCTGAGTCACCCTTTTGCTCCAAAGCTCATTTTCCTGGCGACAAAATGCCTCGCTGGCGCCAGCATCTCCAGCATCGCAAGGCCGGTGCCGCGAACCGGCCCCAGTCCGGGGATATCGTTGGAAAAGGTGCGCACCAGGAAATCCGTAAAGAAAATGCCGCCCCCGGTATCCATGCGACGCTGAGCCTGATATTGCGCCAGCATCGCCTCGCCTCCGATGGCATCGCCTGCAACACGGCGGGCGATACGTGCCAGTTCCCAGGCATCGCGCAGCCCCAGGTTGAACCCCTGCCCCGCCACCGGATGCAGGGTCTGCGCCGCGTTGCCGATCACCGCCAGTCGCGGCGCCACTACCGGACGCAAGGTGCTCAATCGTAGCGGGAAGGTTGCACGCCCGTTAACTTCCAGAAATTTTCCGACGCGATCGCCGAAATGCCGATGCAAGTCTTGCAGAAACTCAATCTCGGAAAGATTCCGTAAATGCTCCGCTTCGTCCGGCTCTGCCGTCCAGACCAGCGCAAACCCCCGCTCGCCCTCAGGAAGCAATGCCACCGGCCCAAGAGGTGTAAAACGTTCATAAGCAATATTGCCATGCGGCAGTTCGCATTCGACATGGGCTACCAAGGCACTGTGGCCGTAATCCCGGGTTTCGCGCTTCATGTACGGCAGCTCGTTCAGGCTGCGTCCGCCATCGGCAAGCACCACGAAACGTGAGCTTAGCTTGCTAGTCGCCCCGTCCCGTTCAATACTGACCATGGCCTCATCAGCGCCGGTTTCCAATGCCAATGCCCGCGCACCGTACTCAACTGCGATCTCCTGCGTTTCCGCCAGCTTACGATCCAATGCTTCGCTCAATACGGCATAGGACAAGACATAGCCCAACGCATCCTGCTGCTCCTCGGATGCGCGCAATATCGTTCGGCCAAGTCGCCCTCTCTGGGAAACATGAATGGTGTCTATCGGTGTTGCGCGCGGCGCCAGCTCCGTCCACACTCCAAGGCGCTGCAGGATCAGCCGGCTTCCTTGCGATAAAGCCAGTGTCCGCGGATCGCGGGCGCCGGCATCGGGTTTGCGCGCTTCGAGCAGGGTAATTGCGTGCCCGTATCCGCGCAAAGCCAGCGCGAGCGTAGCGCCGACAGGTCCGCCTCCGATGATCAGGATGTCCTGTCGGTCACGCATCGGACATCAGCGCCTCGATCTCCGCCACACGTTTGGGCGCGCTATCCGTGATGATTTCGCAACCGGAGGGGGTAACGATGGCATCATCCTCGATACGGATGCCGATATCCCAGAAGTGCTCGGGCACACCGTCTGCCGGACGCACATAGCAACCCGGCTCAACGGTCAGCGCCATGCCCGGTTCGAGCAGGCGCCATTTATCGTTCTGCTTGTATTCGCCCGCGTCGTGCACATCCAGCCCCAGCCAGTGACCGGTACGATGCATGTAAAAGCGGCGGTAGTCGCCGGATTCCAGCACGGCATCCACCGTGCCTTTGCACAGGCTGAGATCAATAAAGCCCTGTGCAAGCACCTGCAGTGCGGCATCATGCGGCGCATTCCAGTGATTGCCCGGACGCACGGCTTCGATGGCGGCATCTTGCGCAGCCAGCACCAGTTCGTACAAATCCTTTTGCGGACCGCTGAATTTGCCATTAACGGGGAAAGTGCGCGTGATGTCGGAAGCGTAGCCATCCAGCTCGCAGCCGGCGTCGATCAAAAGCAAATCGCCGTCGCGCAGAGGCGCATCGTTGAACACATAATGCAGGACACAGGCATTGGCACCGCCGGCCACGATGGAATGGTAAGCAGGCGATTGCGCGCCGAGGCGGCGGAATTCGTGCAGTAACTCGGCTTCGATCTCATATTCGGCCGCACCCGGTCGTGTTGCGCGCATCGCGCGGCGATGCGCGCCGGCAGAAATTTCCGAAGCACGACGCATGGTCGCGATTTCGTCTTCAGACTTGAACAGACGCATTTCATCCAGCAAGCCACGCACGTCGGCAATTTCCGCAGGCGCGCTCACGCCGCTACGTGTTTGAGTCCTCAGATGGTTGAGCCAACCCGTTACGCGCAGATCCCATTGCGTATCGGCACCCAATGCATAATGCAGGCGTGGTTGGTTGGCAAGTAATTGCGGTGCGAGTTCATCCAGGCGCGAAATGGAATAAGCTTCATCCACGCCGAATGTTACTTTCGCACCCTCAGGGCCGTAACGAAAGCCATCCCAGATTTCACGTTCGAGGTCCTTGTCACGGCAGAACAGCACGCTTTTCGGGTTGTCGCCCGCGATAAGAAGCAGAATGGATTCTGGCTCGGTGAATCCGGTCAGGTAATAGAAGTAACTGTCGAAGCGATATTGATAATGGCTGTCACGATTACGCACCGCTTCCGGTGCGGTAGGGATCACGGCTACGCCTGTCCCCATACGTTGAAGGAGTTGGGTACGTCGGCGGGAAAAAGGCGTGATGTCTTTCATGAGGTGAGCTTGCGATCCAATGCTTGTAAACGTTCGGGAGTACCGACATCGACCCAGTCGCCGCGGTAATGTTCCGCAGTGACGCGTTTTTCGGCGATGGCGGCGTGCAGCAATGGCGCCAGCCTTGCCTTGCTGCCGGGTGTGACGGAAGCAAATAACTCTGGCCGGTAAACGCCAATGCCGGAAAAAGTCTGGCGCACGGCGCCGTGCACGACCAGCCGGCCGCCCTCAAGATAAAAGTCGCCGCCGGCATGCTGTGGAGGATTGTCCACCAGCACGAGATGGGCAACAACGCCGTCCATCGGCTGATGAGTCAGCTGGCTAAAGTCGTAATCGGTATAGATATCACCATTGACGACCAGAAAAGGTGCTGCTCCCAGCAAGGGCAATGCATTAGCGATACCGCCAGCAGTTTCCAGCGCTTCGCCCTCATCGGAATAAGCGATGCTCACGTCGAAGCGGCTGCCATCGCCGAGAGCAGATTCGATCTGCTTGCCCAGATGTGCATGATTGATCACCAGGTCATGAAAGCCCGCACGGGCCAGGCGCTCGATGTGCCAGGCGATCAGCGGTTTGCCGCCAACCTGCAACAGGGGTTTCGGAGTATGGTCGGTCAACGGACGCATGCGCTCGCCACGTCCGGCGGCCAGTATCATGGCCTTCATCAGAAGGTGTATCCAGCCTGAGGCTGACGATCTTCAAGTTGATTCAGCAAGTGTAGCAGTGGGCGCAGTTCGATGTAACGGTCGCACGCGCGGCGCAGATAATCCATGACCAGCGGCAGATCCTTTAGATAACCGTCCTTGCCATCACGATGATAGAGGCGGGCAAAGATGCCCAGCACCTTGAGATGCCGCTGCACGCCCATCCATTCAAAATCGCGATAAAACTCGGAAATATCCTGCGGCACCGGCAAACCAGCCTTGCGGGCCTTTTCCCAGTAGCGCACGACCCAGTCAAGCACCCGTTCTTCTTCCCAACGAATATAGGCATCCTTTAACAAGGAAACCAAATCGTAGGTAATCGCACCATATACCGCGTCCTGGAAATCCAGAATACCGGGATTGTCATCGCATACCATGAGGTTGCGCGAATGATAGTCGCGGTGCACATACACCTGACCCTGTGCCTGAATATTGCGATTAAGGTCGTCGAATGCCTGTTGTAGCACGGCCTGCTGCTTGTCATCCAACGTCGCCCCCAGATGCTTCACTACATACCACTCGGGAAAGAGTCGCATTTCACGCGTCAGCAACGTCGCATCGTAAGGCGGAAACACTCCCGGCCGACTCGATTGCTGGATGCGGATCAAGGCATCCATCGCATCGCGGTAAAGATCGGGAGCGGTCGCTACATTCAATGCTTCCAGGTAAGTGGTATTCCCGAGATCGCTAAGCAGCAGGAAGCCTTGCGCCAAATCCTGCGCAATGACTCGTGGTACATGCACTCCGGCAGCAGCGAAAATTTCCGCCACATGCAGGAAAGGCTCGCAATTCTCATGCTCTGGTGGCGCATCCATGACAATCATCGCTCGATCGGACAAGGTCACGCGAAAATACCGGCGAAAGCTGGCATCGGCAGAGGCCGGCGCGAGGCTGAATTGCACGCCTTGCAGTACCTTTTCCAGCCAGTTGGTCAATTGTTGCTGTCTTTGCACCTTTGAAGCCTCTCCATTTTCAAAACCAGGCCCTGCCTTATCTCGGCCATCAACCCTTTGTCTAATAACGGTAAAAAATGGAACCCAGAACTGACGCGGGATTGAGCCGCATTTGCAGATTGCCTAAAAAGCAAATTTATGCGATTTTATCACCATAAAAAACATTCCCCCACATAGACTTCCGCCTTGCAGCCCATGCTGAAATACCGCGCTATTGCCTTTTTGTTTGCCCTGCCTTCCGTGGTGATCGGGCAGGCGCGGGCCGCCGATGAAATACCACAGGCTACCGAATCCATCCAAGCCGAATCGATGGTCATCGAAGCCCAGCAGCTTGAAATGTTCCTCGACAGGAAAATGCGTGCCATCGGCGATGCTGAAATGCGGCAGGACGACAAGGCGATATTCGGTGATCGCATCGATTACGATGTGTTAAACGAAGAATTGCATGTGGTGGGCAATACCCGTATTGAGCAAAAAGGGCTGGTAGTACTTGGCCCAGAACTACGCCTGAAAATGGACGAGCGCGAAGGCGAAATGAAGGAGCCTGTATTTACCTTCAATCGACCCGCCGCTTCTCCGCCGACAACCGAGACCTCGATCCTGAGCGCTTATGATCCAGATACTGCTGGCTCGCGAATTCCCGGCTCTACCGAAAGCGCGCGTTCAGGATTTGCTCGTGGCGATGCCAAGCGAATTACCTTCGAAGGGCCGGACAAGGAACGCTTATACAGTGCACGTTATACTACGTGCGAAGCCGGAGTAGACGACTGGTATTTGCGCGCCAGCGAGTTGGAACTCGACCATCATACCGAGACGGGTACTGCAAAAAATGCCCGCGTCGAATTCAAGGGCGTGCCGATTATGTATACGCCATGGGTCGACTTCCCATTCAATAAGCAACGCAAGAGCGGCATCCTCGCTCCCAGCTTCGGCACAACCACCAAAAGCGGTGTCGAATTATCTGTGCCTTATTACTGGAATATCGCACCCGATATGGATGCCACGATAACGCCGCGTTATATGAGCAAGCGCGGCATGCAATTATCCAACGAGTTTCGTTATCTCGACCCGAAGTACTCCGGCGAGGACAGCCTTGAGTTGTTGCCTAATGACAGTCAGGCAGACCGAGACCGCTACTACGCCAAGCTGCTACACCAGCACAGCTTTGGGTATGGATGGTCGGGAGGTTTTCATTACGAGCGTGTATCGGATGACCAGTACTTTTCCGACATGACCACCAGCATTGTGTCTACCAGCCGAGTGAATTTACCGCAGCGCGGCAACATTGCGTACAGCGATGAAATCTGGAATTTTACAGGCCTGGCTGAACGTTATCAGACGCTGGATGAGACCTCCTTCCCTTACCAGCGTTTGCCCCAACTGACGCTGACCGGAGAAAAAGAATGGAACATTCTAACCGGCAACGTATACGGCCAGTGGACGCAATTCGACCGCAGCAACCATGCACCGATTACGCAAACCATGGTCAGTGCGCCAGACACGAGCATGGTGACGGGCGTTACCGGCAGCCGCTCAGTGCTGTACCCCAGTGTCAGCATTCCGCTAGCTCGCTCATATGGCTACATCACTCCCAAACTGGGAGTGCATTACACCAATTACAAGCTGGATAATGCGGATTTCACGCTGACGGATAGCAACGGGAATGTTACCAATTCCGAATTCCTCAGCGACTCACGCTCCCTGCCGATCTTCAGCCTGGATAGCGGTCTCTACTTCGATCGCGATTTCCGCGTCGTCAAGAATACCTATACGCAAACGCTGGAACCGCGCCTCTTTTACGTTTATGTGCCCTACCGCGACCAATCCCGCCTGCCAGTCTTCGACTCCGGCGAAGCAGACCTGAGTCTGAGCACGCTATTCTCTGAAAACCAGTTCACAGGCAACGACCGCATCAATGATGCCAACCAGCTATCGCTGGCGGTGACTACCCGTCTTATTGATTCCAAGACTGGATTGCAGCGTTTGGCAGCAACGATAGGACAGCGTTTCTATTTCAGCGACCGCAGAGTCGGCCTGCCCGGCGCAGATGAAATCACCAGCAGTACATCCGACATCGTAGCTGCGATTACCGCCCGGCTGCGCAACCACTGGAATGTGGACGCCGGTTGGCAATACAACACAGACATCGAACGTTCGGTAAAATCCAATATCGGCGCTCGTTACAATCCGGAACCCGGCAAGGTGCTGAACCTGAGCTATCGTTTCACGCGCGAAAGCCTGGAACAAATCGACATTTCCTCGGAATGGCCTCTTGCCAACAAATGGTTCGGATTAGCTCGATGGAACTACTCCTTGCGAGAAGACCGCCCCATTGAAGGCCTTGCAGGCGTAGAATACGACGCAGGATGCTGGCAGGCGCGGGCGGTGATGCAGCGGGTATCCGTCGCTACCGACGAAGACCCCAACTATGCCTTCTTTTTCCAGCTCGAGCTCGGCGGTATGACCTCCATCGGCACCAGTCCGCTGAGCCTGCTCAAACGTAGCATTCCAGGCTACACTAACACCTCATTGATCCCTGACGAAACGCGTTGATCGTAACCACATGTATTCATTACTAAAATATGCCGGCCTTGTTCCGGTCGCACTCCTTCTGTTTTTATGCGCTCATGCACAGGCCGCCGTCGAGGACAATGTCTCCCAAATCGACCGCATCGTGGCGGTGGTTGACACGAATGTCATTACCTATAGCGAACTGCAGGACCGCATTCGTATCGTACTCGGTCAATTGGAAAAACAAGGTGCAGCCCGACCGCCTCAGGACGTGCTGGAAAAACAGGTGTTGGAACGCTTGATTGGCGATCGACTTCAATTGCAGCTTGCCGCCCAGACTGGCCTGCGCGTTGAAGATAACCAGCTCGACAAGACGGTAGAACGGATTGCAGAACAGAACAAGCTGAGCATAGGTGAATTTCGCGATGCACTGGAAAAGGATGGCATCAGCTTTCGGAAATTCCGCGAAGACATCCGTAATGAAATCATCCTCGCTCGATTGCGCGAGCGGGAAGTCGATAATCGCATCAACGTCACAGAAGCGGAAATCGACAATCTTCTGACCTCGCAGGCGTCTCGCAACGAGATCAAGGACGAGTTCGATATTTCGCACATCCTGATCCGCACCCCTGAAGAAAGCTCGCCGGAAGATTTGCAGAAGTTGCGCAGCAAAGCAGACGAAGCCTTGAAGCGCCTGCAGGAAGGCGAAGACTTCGCGCAGGTCTCTGCGCGCTTTTCCGATGCCCCCAACGCACTCGAAGGCGGCAAGATCGGCTGGAAGAACGACAGCCAGATCCCGAAGCTGTTCGTCGATGCACTGAAACCGCTGAAGCCAGGTGAAGCCACCGAGATCATGCGCAGCCCCAACGGCTTCCACATCCTCAAGCTCAATAATCGCCGCGGCGCGTCCTCGCCCCTGTTAGTACAGCAGACCAATGCCCGCCACATCCTCATCAAGCCCAGCGAAGTGGTCTCGGATGCCGATGCGCAACATCGACTTGAAGACCTGAAGGAGCGCATCGAGAACGGCGGCAATTTCGCCGAACTCGCACGTCAATATTCGGAAGACGGCACCGCAGCCAAAGGCGGCGAG
>DATHWE010000002.1:0-5581 GCA_035460905.1 Methylophilaceae bacterium
GTTCGGGGCTTTGTTCTGGTTTTTCATCTTCGGCGGCGCGGGTGCGCTGCTGTTCCGTCTCGCCAACACCCTGGACGCGATGTGGGGCTACAAGAACGAGCGTTTTCTGATGTTCGGCTGGGCAGCGGCACGGCTGGACGACGTGCTGGACTACATTCCAGCGCGGCTGACAGCCCTCACCTATGCACTGCTCGGTAAAACCCGTCTTGCGTTGCGTTGCTGGCGTGCCCAGGCCCCGACATGGGATAGCCCCAACGCCGGGCCGGTGATGTCGGCCGGTGCCGGCGCGCTGGGCGTCAAGCTCGGCGGCCCGGCGCGTTACCACGGCGAATGGCACCAGCGTCCGGATCTTGGCGCGGGCGAGGCTTCGCAGCCATCCGATATCGAGCGCGCCCTGAAGCTGGTCAGGCATGGTGTTTACCTCTGGTTGGCTCTTGCCCTGATCGCTGGAGGCCTGGCGTATGCTTGAACACGGCGGAAAACTCGCCGCTGCGGCGCGCGAACACGGCATCCCGCTCGACAAATGGGTGGATCTCTCCACCGGCATTCATCCTGTCGGCTATCCGGTGCCGCCCATTCCGCCCGAATGCTGGCTGCGCCTGCCGGAAGAGGAGGACGGCCTGATGCCGACGGCGGCCGACTATTACGCAACAAGGAATCTGCTGCCTTGCGCCGGTTCGCAGGCAGCCATACAGGCCTTGCCCTTGTTGCGCGCCTCTTCTCGCGTGGGTGTCCTGAGCCCCACCTATGCCGAGCACGCCCACGCCTGGCGGCAAGCCGGGCATGCCGTGGAAATACAGGCGGATTACGAACCCGGCAACTTGGACGTGCTGGTACTGGCCAACCCCAACAATCCGACCGGACGGCTGGTTCCCGCCGCCACGCTGCTGGAATGGCACGCAGAACTCGCCAGCCGCGGAGGCTGGTTGGTCGTGGACGAAGCCTTTATGGATGCCACGCCGGAATTCACCTTGTCGGCACATGCCGGGCTGCCGGGGTTGATTATCCTGCGCTCGCTCGGCAAGTTCTTCGGGCTGGCGGGAATTCGCGCCGGATTCGTTCTTGCCTGGCCGGAGTTGTTGGTTTCATTGCAGGAAAGGCTGGGGCCCTGGAGCGTAGCGCATCCGACGCGCTGGGTCGCGCAGCAAGCGCTCGCCAACCATGCATGGCAAGCCGAGCAACGCATCTGGCTCGTTCAACAAAGCCAGCAACTGGCAGAGCTGCTGACCCGCCACGACTTGGCGCCGGGCGGCGGTACGGCGCTGTTCCAGTGGGTAAAAAACCCCAATGCGGAGAATATTCACCATCAGCTCGCGCGCCTCGGCATACTCACCCGCCTGTTTACCGAAACCTCCAGCCTGCGCTTCGGCCTACCCGCCGATGAACGCGCCTGGACCAAACTGGACTACCTGCTGCCATGACCATCCGCTATCCCGAACGCATTATTTGCCTCACCGAGGAAACCACTGAAACACTGTATTTATTAGGGGAGCAGGACCGCATCGTCGGCATTTCCGGCTTCACCGTACGGCCGCCGCAGGCGCGCAAGGAAAAACCGAAGATTTCGGCGTTCACCAGCGCCAAAACCGAGGCCATCCTCGATCTCAAGCCGGATCTCGTGCTGGGGTTTTCCAACCTGCAGGGCGACATTGCACGCGACCTGATCAAGGCCGGCGTCGAGGTGTATGTGTTCAATCATCGCAGCGTGGCAGGCATCCTGCGCATGGTCGCCACGCTGGGCGCTCTGGTCGGCGAGCCGGTGAAGGGCGAGGCGCTGGCACGTGAGCTCGCAGCACGTGTCGATACCGTCCGTGCAGCTTCTGCCAATTTGCCGCGCAAGCCACGTGTGTATTTCGAGGAATGGGACGAACCGATGATTTCCGGCATCCGCTGGGTGTCGGAGCTCGTCGAAATCGCCGGCGGCGAGGATTGCTTTCCGGAGCTGTCTTCCCAATCACTGGCCGGCAACCGCATCATCGCCGACCCGCTGGAAGTCGTGCGACGCCAGCCCGACATCATCATCGGCTCCTGGTGCGGCAAGAAATTCCGCCCGGAACAAGTCGCGGCCCGCCCCGGATGGGAAACCATACCGGCCGTGCAAACCGGGCAGGTGTTCGAGATCAAGTCGCCACTGATATTACAGCCTGGCCCCGCAGCACTGACCGATGGGCTGGATGCGCTGGTCGGCATCGTCCGCGGTTGGCAGGCCGTAGCGGAAAACCGCTAAAACCCGAACGCGCGCCGCATCACGTGATAAATCCAGTTCTGCTCCATGCTGCCATGGATCAGATGCGCCATCGGCCCGGCGGCAAAAATGGCGACATCCTCGCCGCCATGCGTTTCGGACTCCAGAGGCACGGCCGCTTCAGGCAGGTAATCGTCGGCATGCGTATCCACCTGGGCAAGATCGGGGCGCTTGCCGCCGTCGGCTGCCGGGCTGCGCCATCCGGGGCCGTTGGCATAACCCAGGGTGGTGTAAGGCAAGCCTAGTTTGTCCTTTTTCAACCCCCTTTCTTCGCCATCCTTTTCAGGCACCTCCGCGACCAGGCCGAGGATATCGTTGCCGCGATGCGGATAACCGGCCATGGTAAACACATGGCTATGGTCGGCGGTAACGATGATCAAGGTTTCCGCGGGATCCGTCATCTCCCGGGCCTTGCGCACCGCCCGCGCCAGTTCGATCACTTCCACCAGCGCGCGCTTGGCGTTGGCGGAGTGGTGGGCGTGGTCGATGCGGCCCGCCTCGACGTGCAGGAAGATGCCGCTTTTGTCTTTCTGCAAAATGCGGATGGCCTTTTCGGTCATCTCGGTCAACGACGGTTCGCCGCTTTTGTCCTTTGCTCGGTCTAGCTCGTATTGCATGTGGCTGCTCTCGAAAAGGCCCAGCAGGTGCGTGGTCGCAGCTGGATCGATGGCATCGAAACCCGCTCGATTCCATACATATCGCGCACCGGGGCCGCGCGTCTGCTGCCATTCGGCGACCAAGTCGCGGCCGTCCTGGCGTTTACCTTTTCGCCCGCTCTCCGGATCATCCCTAACTGCCGGCATGAAGTTGGTACGTCCGCCGCCCATCGCCACCTTCAGGCTGTCGCGCACGGCAAGCGATACTTCAATCAGTTGCCGCGCGATATCCTTGACGCCGCAGCCGGCGGGCAAGTCGGCATCGGATTCCCAGTCGCGCATGGGCGTGTGTGCGTAGGTCGCAGCCGGCGTGGCATGCGTCAGGCGTGCGGTGGAAACGACACCGGTCGCCTTGCCCGCTGCGGCCGCTTGCTCCAGAAGGGTTGGCAGGGCATGTGCTGCAACGACATCGGAATTGCATTCGCCACGCGGGGTTTGATGATCGACGGACAGCATGCCCTCGCGCGCCTTGTAGCCGGTGATCATGGCGGTCATGGTGGGCGCGGAATCGGGCGTCTGCTGATCCCAGGTATAGGTTTTGGAGAGCGCGGCGTAGGGGAAATCCTCGAACGAGAGCCGGTTTTCCTCGCCCGTGCGGCCCTGCAGCTGGCCTTCGAGGATGCGTGCGGCGGTCAAGGTGGAAATCCCCATCCCGTCGCCGACAAAGAGGATGACATTTTTTGCCTTGCGCGCCCGAATTTCCAGTTGCTCGGCATCGCGGATGAAGCGTTGACCCGCCTCATACCAGTCCTGCACCGATTCGGGGCCTTGGACTATTGGTTCGCCGCATTGTGCGGGCAAAGCGGCGACCATCATGCCGATCGCGATAAGTTTGTCGATGTAGCTGCGCATTCTTCCATCCTGCATTCAGAGCCCCCATCGTAAGGAGCCTGCATGACAACAGGATGAAAGCCTGTCAGCTCTTCCAGCGGTCTTCGAATACCAGAGTTTCCAGCGGGATACGGTCGGCCCAGCGCTCCATTTCGAGCATCGGGCGGGGATAGAACGCCTCCACATAGCCGAGACAGAGCACCGCAATGGGGCTGGCACCTGCGGGCATCTCCAGCAATTGCGCCAGCTTGAAAGGATCGAATAGTGACACCCAGCCCATGCCCAGACCTTCCGCACGTGCGGCTAGCCACAGGTTCTGAATGGCGCAGGAAGCCGAAGCGAGATCCATTTCCGGTAGCGTGCGGCGACCGAACACGTGTTTTTCGCGTCCGTCCGCCAGCGCGACCACCAGCAGTTCACCGCATTCCAGGATGCCTTCGACCTTGAGGCGCATGAATTCGTCTTCGCGCTCGGCCAAGGCTGCTGCAGTGGAGATACGCTCGGTTTCAACCAGCGCGTGGATTTTGGTGCGTAAATCGCGGTCGACGATGCGGATAAAACGCCAGGGCTGCATGTAGCCGACGCTGGGCGCGAGATGCGCGGCCTGCAACAGCCGCTCCAGCAACTCTTGGGGTACAGGGTCGGGCAGAAAATGCCGCATGTCGCGACGTTCGGCGATCACTCGATAGATCGCGGCTTTTTCGGATTCGTTGAAATCGCTCATGGCAGGAACAGTCGCGCTGCGGCTTCGGGGTTGGAGGGCAAGTAGGCGTGCAGATAGGAAGCAGTGAGCCGGCCGACACGATAAATCGCTTCACCCTCACTGCCGGATTGCTTGATGGCTTGGGTAAATGGTGGCAAGGCGGTTTCCGTCTTCGAATAATGGAACGTATGGCCGCGGAGCAGTCCCTCGGGTAGTTCCGCCGCTTGCAGGCCAAGGCCGCCAAGACGTTTCTGCATCGTCACTTCTCCCGGCAGCAGACCCCACATGGTCACGCGTCGCCCCTCGGCATCCGTAATCGCCTCGAACATCGCCATCATGCCGCCGCACTCGGCCAGAATAGCTTTTCCCGCCGCCTGCGCCGCCAACAGGTCATCGCGCAACCCGGTATTGCTCGACAGCATATCGAGATGCAACTCGGGATAGCCGCCTGGAAAATAGTAAGCGTCCGCCAGCGGCAACGCTTTGTCCGCCAAGGGCGAAAAGAATTCCAGCGTCGCGCCCATTGCGGCCAGCAGGTCGAGATTGGCACGGTAAATAAAGGCAAACGCATGGTCGCGGGCGATGGCGATGCGTGTGTCTTGCAATAGCCGTGGCGGGTTTTCCGGCTCGTAGTCGGGAAAGGCGACAGCCTCCGGCAGCGGGTTTTCACTCATCACCAAGGCTTCGGCCAGCCTGTCCAGTTTGGCATCGAGATCCGGTTGCTCGGCCGCACCGACTAGCCCGAGATGGCGTTCCGGCAGCGCCGCTTCATGCTCTGTAGGCAGCCAGCCGAACCAGCGTAAATTTGGTGGCAGGCTGGATTTCAGCATATCGGCATGGCCCGAACCCGCCACGCGATTCGCGAAGACACCGGCGAAAGGCAGTTGCGGCCGGTACGTCGCCAGCCCCAGCGCCAGCGCGCCGAAGGTCTGCGCCTGTGCAGAAGCATCGATCACTGCCAGCACGGGAATGCCGAAATGCTGCGCAAGATCGGCGCTACTGGGGGTGCCATCGAACAGGCCCATCACGCCTTCGATCAATATCAGGTCCGCCTCGCGTGCGGCTTCTGCCAGCAGCCGGCGGCATTCGGCTTCGCCGACCATCCACAAATCGAGTTGGTAAACCGGATTGCCGGAAGCGCACTCG
>DATHWE010000003.1:0-2201 GCA_035460905.1 Methylophilaceae bacterium
TCGGCGGCACGAATTGCAGCCTGATTTTCGGGAGGGCCGCGCGATGACATCGCTGATTGCTTACATCGAAGGCATCGGCCTGCTCGGTCCCGGTCTGTCCGGTTGGTCCGAAGGGCGTGAGATTCTTGCCGGCCGGCAAGCCTATCAGCCGCAGAAAACCGTGATTCCGCCGCCTGTGCTGCTGCCGCCCGCAGAACGCCGCCGCTGCGGCGAAATCGTCAAATTGGCGCTGGCGACCTCGACGGAAGCGATGGCCACCGCCGGGGTGGAAGCGAGCAATTTGCCCAGCGTCTTTACCGCCTCGCACGGCGATGGCCACAACTGCCATACGATTTGCGAAATGCTGGCTTCCGATGATCGGCAGGTCTCGCCGACGCGTTTTCACAACTCAGTGCATAACGCCGCTTCCGGCTATTGGAGCATCGCCACCGGCGCGATGGCATCGTCCGCGGTGCTGTGCGCTTTCGATGCCAGTTTCGGGGCGGGATTGCTGGAAGCAATGGTGCAGGTCGCGGTAGATGGCAACCGCTGCATCCTGATCGCTGGCGACACCGACTACCCCGAACCGGTTTTCAGCGTACGGCCTTTGAGCGATCTACTGGGAATTTCATTGGTGCTGGCACCCGAGCATACGCCGCAGGCTGTGGCGCGTATCAGCGTGACGCTCAGCGACGGACCTGTAGATCGTTTCGCTGATGGCGGGCTGGAAAAGCTGCGCCTCAGTATTCCGGCCGCTCGCGGTTTGCCGTTGTTGCATGCGATAGCCGTTGGCGAAAGCGCTCATGTGGTGCTCGACTACCTGGAAGAAACCCGCATCGCCGTGGAAGTCAGCCCGTGTTAGACCGCAACTGGATCGCCAGCCGCATTCCTCATCAGGGCAGCATGTGTTTGCTCGACGGCGTGGAAAGCTGGGATGAGGAAAACATCCAATGCCGCGCCAGCAGCCATCGCGCGGAGGACAACCCCTTGCGCGCTCATGGCCGGCTGGGCGCCGCCTGCGGCGTCGAGTATGCCGCGCAGGCGATGGCCGTGCATGGCGCCTTGCTGGCCCCGCCCGACAATGCCGCGCCGAAAGCGGGATTCCTCGTCAGCGTGCGTGGCGTGCAAGTCCATGTGGTACGGCTGGACGATATTTCCGAAGACTTGACGGTGCAGGCCAGCCGCATCATGAGCAACGAAAACAACATTCTTTACCAGTTCAGCGTCAGTGCGGCCGACCGGTTGCTGCTGGAAGGTCGCGCGGCAGTGGTGATCAATGCCGACGCGCTGTTACCGAATGCAGGGAGCATGAAATGAAGAAAGCGCTTGTCACCGGGGGCAGCGGGGGTATCGGCGCCGCCATTTGCCGCCGTCTTGCTGCCGACGGCTGCCATGTGTACGTGCATGCCAATCGCGGCGTGGACGCTGCACAAGAACTGGTTGAGGGAATCCGCGCCACGGGTGGCAGCGCCGAAGCGATAAGTTTCGATGTCACCGACAGCGCCGCTGTCAGTGCCGCCTTGCTCCCGCTGATCGAAGACGCGCCGATCCAGATCCTTGTCAACAACGCAGGCATCCATGACGACGCCGTTTTTCCCGGCATGCGCCCCGACCAATGGCACCGCGTCATCGACGTCTCCGTGAACGGATTTTTCAATGTCACCCAACCCCTGATGATGCCCATGATACGCAGCCGCTGGGGGCGCATCATCAATATCTCCTCCATCTCCGGCATCGCCGGCAATCGCGGCCAGACCAATTACTCCGCCGCCAAGGGCGCGCTCAATGCCGCCACCAAGTCCTTGTCGCAGGAGGTGGCCAGTCGCGGAATCACCGTCAACGCCGTTGCGCCGGGGATAATCGAAACTGCAATGACCGAGGGAACATTCGACCCCGGGATGATCAAGCAGATGGTGCCCATGAAGCGCGCGGGTAAGCCGGGGGAGGTCGCCAGCCTGGTTGCATACCTTGCGTCGGATGAAGCTGCCTATATTTCGGGGCAGGTGATTTCGATCAATGGCGGGATGCTTTAACGGCCTGCCAGCCGTCGCTTGACCAAAAGGGGCAGGCGTAGTGCAAATCCCAAAAACAACCGCGTATGCATCCACGTCAGCAGCACGTTGTCGCGCAGGTAATTGAAATGCGATACGCCGCCTTCCTCTGCGCCGAAGTAGCGCACCGGTGCCGGGATATTGACTGCCTTTACGCCGCGCCAGCTTAGC
>DATHWE010000004.1:0-16222 GCA_035460905.1 Methylophilaceae bacterium
CGCGGCATTGGTGTCACAGCGGATGGCAAATGGTTGGTCACGGCAAATCGCGACGACGGCAATATTGCCGTCATCGACCTCTCCACCGGCAAGGCCGTAAAACATATTCCCATCGGTAAAAACCCCGAGTTCGTCCGCGTACTGGGCGACAAGGTTTATATTTCCTACGAACCCAGTTCCAAGGGCGGACCTCCTCCAAAACCGGGTGCTGCCCCCGTTGAGGACGACGATGACGACGAAGATAAGGTACCAGCCAAGATTTCCGTGGTCGACCTGAAACAAGGCAAGGTCATCCAGGAAATCACCGGCGGCCCGGAAACCGAAGGCATCGAGTTTTCCAAGGACGGCAAGAAACTCGTGATCACCAACGAAGCGGATAACACCATCACCGTCCATGACATCACGTCGGGCAAACTGCTGAAGACCGTACACACATCCAAGTACGGCGACCGCCCGCGCGGCATCAAGGTGTCGCCCGATGGCACGTTCTACGTCTCGACGCTGGAGTACGGAAATAAATTCCTGGTGCTGGACAAGGATTTCAATGCGGTGAGGACCGTGGATACCGGCAAGGCGCCTTACGGTATTTCGTTCGATCCCGCAGGCAAGAATATTTACGTGGCAGCTTCCAAGGAAAAGACCCTGGAAGTGTATGACGCAAAAAGCTTCAAGAAGGTGAAAAGCGTCACCACCGGCGACCGTTGCTGGCATTTCAGCTTTACGCCGGATAGCCAGAATGTATTGCTGGCTTGCGGCAAGTCCGACGAGGTGCTGGTGATCGATGCCAAGAAGCTGGAAGTCACCAAACATATCGGCGACAAGGAAATGCCATGGGGTATCGTCACTTATCCGAAATCTGTCGGTTCGCTGGATAAGCCCTGATCGATAGTTAGTTCGGCTTTTCAGGCCGGACTTGAAACCCAGGCGTCCTCGCCCGCTTACCCGGAATATGGGTTGGCTGACAAGGACGCCTTTGTTACGTCATGCAGACCGAAACATCAAACTGAAGTCTCACTCCAGATTGATTTCCCCGTCGAAAGTTACGTTGAGGCTCACTTCCCCTATCGTCAGCGTCATTTTTGCCGGCAATTTCTCGTAGCCTTTGAGTTGTCCGCTGGAAAGGGCGGCAGCCACGGCTTTTTCAATTTCGTGCTGCGAATGCACGCCTACCATCTTGAGATATTTGCGGATGCTCATGTTGAAAGTTTCTTCGTTCATATCGAGCTCCTTTCACCTTCTATAGCAACTTCACCCCATAAACGGTATCGCGTAATGCAGATTTTGCACGCTGCTCCAGACCACCAGCGTCGATACCATGAGAAACCCCATCGCCACCACACCCGCGATCAGCACCGCGCCGAAGACGAGTATGGCGTGCCCCTCTTCTTTCAACCGAAACACCACCGGGATACCGTAATAGAGCAAACCGGCGGAAGCCATGATCGCCAGCGTAATGACAAGAACATTGAGCAAGGCGCTGGGAAACAGCATGAAAATAGGCGCCAGCCACAAAGGTGTGGGCGCAACGGCGGCAATGACGAAAGCATCCTTGAAGCTGGGATGAATTTCACCCAGTTCACCCAATTGCCGGACCAGCATCCCCATGACGGGCACGGCAATCAACTCGACCAGGAAAAAAATCACGGCAATCAATAGCAGCTTGGATGTGCTCATTGCCGGGAAGAATTGACCTCCGTACTTGCCACCTGCGAGAAAAAGCATCAAGGGAGGGATCAGCGAAAACGGGATGACGTGCAGGAAAAAAATGCTGGGAACAGTAGGCTTTGTATCCATCAAACGGCTCCAGCCTTGAGCCGGCGTTGCAAACAACGAGAACAGAATAAGCGGATTCATGATGTTACCTCCTCCTCTGCTAAGAGCTTGTTTTTGCATGGACAGTTTACTATTTTGCCCTGCTTTGTACAGTGATTTAAAAGGGGTTGCCTTGCATTAAATATCATACTAACATGGTCAAGTATTACGGGGTGTAACACGAGTATTTGCAAAGCTTTTTTGTAAAGAAAAGTGAGGCACGACATGGTCGATGTCAGCGGTTCGACATCATCTGTGCACTACTCCATCACCGCCAGGCCAAACTGCTCCTTGTCCCCGGCCGGCACTCTTTGCGCCTTTTTTATCATCGCATTCGTCACCCTGACGATCGCTATCGGATTCACTTTACTGGGTGCCTGGCCGATCCTTCCTTTTGCCGGCATCGAATTGCTCATCCTCTGGCTCTGCTTCCGCCATGTCTGGCGGCATGTCCATGATTACGAACGCCTGACCATCGACGACCACAAGGTCATCGTCGAGAAGCACGATCTCGCGTGCGACAGTCACATAGAACTGAACGGCTATTGGGCACGGGTTGTCATGGAAGTCATGCCGGACGGCGATTGCCGGCGGCTCGCCTTGCGTTCGCACGGCAAGGAAATCGAATTCGGAAGGTTACTCAATAACGAAGAGAGACTCGACCTCGGACGGATATTGCAATCCCGTCTGGGCCCCTACCAGTCATGAAAGGATAAAAAATATGCTCTGCAAAATCCGATCAGCTCTACCAACAATAATCATCAGCTTATTTGCCACTTCGGCACATGCAGACTACCAATTCAATCTCCAAACCGCCGCGACTCCAATAGCCACGGAAATCTACGATCTTCACAACCTGATCCTGCTGGTTTGCCTGATCATTTTCGTCATCGTATTCGGCGTGATGTTCTATTCGCTGTACAAGCATCGAAAATCGGTCGGGCACAAGGCGTCGCAGTTCAGCCACAACACCAAGCTCGAAATCGTGTGGACCATCATCCCGTTCTTCATTCTGGTTGGCATGGCCTTCCCCACAACCCAGACCATTTTGCGCATGAAAAATGTCGAAGGCACCGACATGAGCATCAAGGTCACGGGGCGCCAGTGGTACTGGGAATACGAATACATGGACGCAGGAATCAATTACGTCAGCAATCTGGCCACACCGCGCGACCAGATCGACAACAAGGCGGAAAAAACCGCGCACTACCTGCTGGAAGTCGACCAGCCGATGGTCGTCCCCACCGGTAAGAAAGTGCGCCTGCTGCTGACGGCCTCGGACGTGATTCATGCGTGGTGGATACCAGCCTTCGGCGTCAAGCAGGACGCGATTCCCGGCTTCATCAACGAGGCCTGGTTCCAGGTGGACAAACCCGGCATCTATCGTGGGCAATGTGCCGAATTGTGCGGTGTCGGCCACGGCTTTATGCCGATCGTGGTAGAGGCGATGCCGCAGGAGCAATACGACGCATGGCTCAAGAGCCAGAAAGACAAGCTTGCCGCGACCGCGGAAGCGGCAACCAAGGATTACACACTGGATGAATTGAAAATTCGCGGCGAAGCCGTCTTTAACTCTCGCTGCGCCGCATGCCATCAGGCCAACGGGCAGGGCATTCCCGGCGTATTTCCACCCTTGGTGGAAGGCGCGACATTCGCCAATCAGGACACCCTCAAACGCCTTGCGGAACGGGGCTTCGCGAAAGACGGCAAGATCGTGCTGGGTCCGAAGGACAAGCATCTGGACATCGTGATGCACGGAATTCCGGGCACGGCAATGCAAGCACTGGGAGAGCAAATGACCGACCTGGAGGTGGCGGCTGTGATCACTTACGAACGCAACAATTGGGGCAACAAAGCGGGAGATGTACTTCAACCCTCCGAAGTCGCCACCGTGCGGAAACCTAAAGGTTAAGGAGAAGAAAAATGGCTACGACGACCATGCACGATGCGCATCATGACGCACATCCGACCGGCGTAATGCGCTGGTTGACTTCCACCAACCACAAGGACATCGGCACGCTGTACCTGTGGTTCAGTTTCCTCATGTTCCTTTTCGCCGGCGGGCTGGCGATGCTGATCCGCGCGGAACTTTTCCAGCCGGGCCTGCAGTTCTTCCAGCCCAACCTGTTCAACCAGTTCACCACCATGCATGGCCTGATCATGATTTTCGGCGCGATCATGCCGGCCTTCGTCGGCTTCGCCAACTGGCAGGTGCCGCTGATGATCGGCGCCCCGGACATGGCTTTTCCCCGCCTCAACAACTGGAGCTTCTGGCTTTTGCCAGCGGCGGCAATACTGCTGCTGGTGTCTTTCCTTGTGCCGGGCGGCGCGGTAGCAGGCGGGTGGACGATGTATCCGCCACTGTTCATTCAGGGCGGCATGGCCTACGACATGACGATTTTTGCAGTCCATCTTATGGGGCTGTCTTCCATCATGGGATCGATCAACATCATCACCACCATACTCAACATGCGCACCCCCGGCATGACGATGATGCGCATGCCGATCTTCGTATGGACCTGGCTGATTACCGCCTTCCTGCTGATTTCCGCGATGCCGGTACTGGCATCGGCGGTCACCATGCTGCTCACCGACCGCCATTTCGGCACCTATTTCTTCAACGCTGCCGGCGGCGGCGACCCGGTGATGTTCCAGCACATCTTCTGGTTCTTCGGGCATCCCGAGGTGTACATCATGATTCTGCCGGCCTTCGGCATCCTGTCGAGCATCATCCCGACGTTCTCGCGCAAACCGCTATTCGGTTACGACTCCATGGTCTATGCCACGGCCGCGATCGCGGTGCTGTCCTTCACCGTCTGGGCGCACCACATGTTCACCGTGGGCATGCCGACGGCTTCGCAACTGTTCTTCATGTATGCCACGATGCTGATCGCGATTCCTACCGGCGTGAAGGTATTCAACTGGACGGCGACGATGTGGCGCGGCTCGATCTCCTTTGAAACACCCATGCTGTTCGCCATCGCCGTGGTCTGCCTGTTTACCATCGGCGGCTTCAGCGGTCTGGTGCTGGCCATCGTCCCGGTCGACATCCAGCTGCAGGATACCTATTACGTGGTCGCTCACTTCCACTATGTGCTGTTCTCGGGTGCGGCGATGAGCATCATGGCTGGGGTGTATTACTGGCTACCGAAATGGACCGGCCATATGTACGACGAAACGCTAGGCAAATGGCATTTCTGGCTGACGACGATCGCCTTCAATGTCACCTTCTTCCCGATGCATTTCCTGGGTCTCGCCGGCATGCCGCGGCGCATTCCGGATTACGCGCTGCAATTCGCGGAATTCAACATGCTGCAATCTATCAGTTCCTTCGTGCTTGGCGCCAGCCAGCTGCTGTTCCTGTATATCGTCATCAAGTGCATACGAGGCGGCGTTCCTGCCGGCGACCGGCCATGGGAGGGCGCGGACAGCCTGGAATGGACACTCTCATCGCCTCCGCCTTACCACTCGTTTGAAACCGCACCGGCGTTCAAATAACGGATAACGGAAGGATTTGTCATGCAAACGATAGAACAAACGAATACCCAGCGCTATTACGTTCCGGCGCCTTCCTGGTGGCCGCTGGTCGGCTCGGTTGCTCTGCTCCTGCTCGCCTCCGGCTTCGTCATCCTGCTGCAGAACAACCCATCCGGCAGCTATGTGATGATTGCCGGCGCGCTGATCCTGATCACGATGCTGTTCGGGTGGTTCGGGACGGTCATACGCGAAAGTGTCGGAGGACTGTTCAACGACCAGGTCGACCTCTCTTACCGCTGGGGCATGGGCTGGTTCATCTTTTCCGAAGTGATGTTCTTCGGAGCATTGTTCGGCGCGCTCTTCTACGCACGCGTTATCACCGTGCCGGAACTGGGGGACACCAAGCTGCTCTGGCCGAATTATGAAGGTACCTGGCCTACCGCCGGGCCAGGCGTGAAAGAAACATTCGCGGCCATGCCGGCGTGGGGCATACCTGCAATCAATACGCTGATATTGCTAACCTCGGGCGCAACCGTCACATGGGCGCACTGGGGACTCAAAAACGACAACCGGACTCAGCTCAAAATCGGACTGATACTCACCATCTTGCTGGGGGCGATCTTCATCACCTTGCAGATACACGAGTATTCATCGGCCACCTTTACCTTCCAGACCGGCATTTACGGTGCCACCTTTTACATCCTCACCGGCTTTCACGGTGCGCACGTGACCTTGGGCGCCATCATGCTGGCGGTGATCCTGGGGCGTGTGTATGCCGGACATTTCACACCGGAACGACACTTCGCCTTTGAAGCGGTTTCATGGTACTGGCACTTTGTCGATGTTGTTTGGCTATTGTTGTTCGTGTTTGTTTACTGGCTGATATAGGCCGCCCTTATGTATTGCATACAGTGAAAGGGACTAGATAATGAATCGCAGACTATATTTCATGCTTCCGGATACCGAAAGCGCGCATGCGATGATGAATGATTTGCTCCTCGCTCGCGTCAACTCCAACCGTATCCATTTTCTTGCAAAACCCGGCGTGGAAATCGGCGACCTGCCCGCAGCCTCCATCGTCGAGCGCACCGACTTTCTCGAAGGCTGGGAAATCGGCACGCTACTCGGCGGTGTGCTTGGCCTCGTCGCAGGGCTCATGGCTGTGTGGATACCACCCTGGCCATTCGAAAATCCGGTGCCGTTGTTAGCCATCCCGATCTGCATCGTCGTCGGCCTGGTTGCCGGCGGCCTGTGGACCGGCATGGTAGCCAGCGCCATCCCTGACCATCGGCTGAAACCCTTCGAAGGGGAAATCGCCATAGGCAAGGTGTTGATGATGGTGCTGATACCGTTCCATCGCGTCGAGGAAATCCGCGCGCTGGTCGTGAAAAAGCACCCGGAAGCCGTCTACGACGGGACGTGGCCGTCGGAACATGTGATTTTCCCGTAACCATCGGGGGAATTTCAGCGGGATTCGATTCGCCTGCCGTCAGGCAGCGAATCCCGCTGCGTTTCAATCGCGCAGCTTTCCACCGAGCCAATACTTCAATACGCCCTCACGACGTCCAGCAGTTCTTCCCTGTCGGCGCCCATTTGAAGCGCGCCCTCATTGCAAATAATGCCTTACCATACGAAGGTGCCCCACAAAATATCGGGCCACGCTAAAAATGAACCCTTGCAGATCGATCCGGTCTGGAACAATGAATCTATTAGCGCACAGGACTCGGCATGACAAAAACAACGCCATTCAATTCCGCGCATCACCAACTCAATGCCCGCATGGTCGACTTCCATGGCTGGGAAATGCCGCTGCATTACGGTTCCCAGATCGAGGAGCATCATGCTGTGCGACGAGACTGCGGCATGTTCGATATTTCGCATATGTGCGCACTGGACGCCATTGGCACCGATGCCAAGCCCTTCATGCAACGCTTGCTGGCCAATGACGTCGAGAAACTGCGCGCGGGCAAGGCGCTTTACAGTTGCATGCTGAACGAGGCCGGCGGGGTAATCGACGACTTGATCGCATATTACCTGGGAGGCGGACGTTATCGTATCGTGGTAAACGCCGCGACCGCCGAAAAAGACATCGCCTGGATGAAAGCCTGCATCGCCGGCTGGAAAATGCAGCTCACGCTGACGCCGCGCTGCGACTTGGCAATGCTGGCGGTACAGGGGCCGAATGCACGCGAAATGGTATGGCAGGCATTACCGGAAACCCGTTCAGCAACAGCGTCGATGACTCCGTTTCATGCTCAACAAGTGGGTGATTACTTCGTCGCACGCACAGGATACACGGGCGAGGATGGGTTCGAACTCACATTTCCAGGCGGGCATGCCGAGGCGCTTTGGCAGCGGCTGCTCGAACTGGGCGTCCGGCCCTGCGGCCTGGGTGCGCGCGACACCTTGCGGCTGGAGGCCGGTATGAATCTTTACGGCCAGGACATGGACGAATCGGTTTCGCCACTGGATTCCGGACTGGGCTGGACGGTGGTATTCGATACCGCGCGAGACTTCGTCGGGCGAAGCGCTTTACTGGGCAAGCCACGGCAATCGCAGTTTCTCGGACTGGTACTCGATGGCGGCGGCGTGCTGCGCCCGCATCAGAAAGTGTTCACGGCCACCGGCGAAGGCATCATCACCAGCGGCACCTTCTCGCCGACCATGGAAAAATCCATCGCATTGGCGCGGCTGCCGCTCGACTCCACGATGGGCGACACCGTCGATGTCGAGATTCGCGACAAACGCCACAGCGCTCGCATCGTGAAACCGCCGTTCGTACGCAACGGCAGGGTTTTGGTCTAAACTTCGATTAATGAATGACGGACGATGCTTATGGCTCATCCGTCCAGGGAAAAACCGAAACATCAGGAACCGCATCCAATGTCCAACATTCCAGCCGATCTCAAATACGCAAAATCCCACGAATGGGCACGACTGGAGGCTGACGGCACGGTCACCGTCGGCATTACCGACCACGCGCAATACCTGCTTGGCGATCTGGTGTTCATCGAGCTGCCCGAACCCGGCAAGACGGTGACCGCAGGCAAGGAAATCGCTGTCGTCGAATCGGTGAAAGCCGCTTCTGATATCTATGCGCCCCTCAGCGGCACGATCAGCGCAGTCAATCAGGAAGCCGCCGACATGCCGGAGCGCGTCAATAACGATGCCTACGGAGCGTGGCTGTTCAAGATACAGCCGGATAACGTTGCCGACCTCGACCAGTTGCTCGACGCGGCCGGTTACCAACAGGAAATCGGCGAATAGCGCCCACTTAAATATCCCCCGATGCCGTTCATTCCTCATACGCCTGACGACATCACCCAAATGCTCGACGCTGTTAGCGTCGAGCGCATCGCAGATCTTTTCGACGAAATCCCCGCAGGCCTGCTGAACAGCAATCTCCCGCGCGTGCCGGAAGGTTTGAACGAAATGCAGGTGACGCGGCTGATGAGCGAACGCGCCGCCCGCGATGGCGGCCAGCTCAACTTCATCGGCGCCGGCGCCTACGAGCACCACATCCCTGCAGCCGTCTGGCAGATCGCCACGCGCGGCGAATTCTATTCCGCCTACACGCCTTACCAGGCCGAGGCCAGTCAGGGCACGCTGCAACTGCTGTATGAATGGCAGACCATGATGGCTTCGCTGACCGGCATGGAGGTCTCAAACGCCAGCCTATACGATGGCGCGAGCGCGGTAGCCGAAGCGGTACTGATGGCAGTGCGCGTCAACAAGGCCGGAGTGCATCGCGTGCTGATTCCGGCGAATCTCCACCCGTTCTATCGGGCGACCTTGCGCACCTTGCTCTCGCCGCAGAAAATCGCCATCGCCGAAATCGCCTTTGATCCCGCCACCGGCCGCATCGACCAAGCAGCGCTGGAAGCCGCCGGCAGCGAACCTTTCGCAGCATTGGTCATTAACCAGCCCAATTTCTTCGGCGTGCTGGAATCACCGGACGCGCTCACTGATTGGGCGCACGACAAAGGCGCGCTGGTGATCGGAGTTTCAAACCCTCTCGCCCTGGCGCTGATCAAACCGGCCGGGGAATGGGGTTCGAACGGTGCCGATATTGCCTGCGGCGAAGCCCAGCCGTTCGGCATCCCGCTTTCCAGCGGCGGACCCTATGTTGGCTATCTCTGCTGCAAACAAAGCCTGGTACGGCAAATGCCGGGGCGGCTGGCCGGGCGCACGGTCGATCTCGATGGCAAGCCCGGCTACACGCTCACGCTGCAGGCGCGCGAACAGCACATTCGCCGCGCCAAGGCGACCTCCAACATTTGTACCAACCAGGGCTTGATGGTAACCGCCGCGACCATCCATCTCGCGTTGCTCGGTGCGCAGGGCGTCGAAGAAGTTGCAGCCGCGAGCCATGACAATACCCGAAACCTGATCGACAAGCTGACAGCCATACCTGGCATACAGCGCGTATTCGAATCCCCACACTTTCACGAGTCAGTCATCCGCCTGCCCTGCCCGGTGGCGCCGGTGCTGGAAAAACTGCTTCAGCGCAATATTCTCGGCGGCCTGGATTTGGCGCCCTACTATCCCGATCTCGGCAATGCCCTGCTGGTCTGTGCGACTGAAACCAAAACCGAAAACGACCTGAATGCCTACGCCGACGCCATGCACGCCGCGCTGGAGGAATTGTCATGCTGATCTTCGAGCATTCTCGCCCCGGCCGCGCCAATGCGGCACAGTTTGCCGCGCAGGAACACACTTCCGATATTCCCGATGAATTGCGCCGCAGCTCACGGCCGTTGCTACCGGAGGTTTCCGAACTGGATGCGGTACGGCATTACACGCGCCTGAGCCAGCAGAATTTCTCCATCGACACGCACTTCTACCCGCTCGGCTCGTGCACGATGAAGTACAACCCGCGCGCCGCCAATGCGCTGGCGATGCTGCCTGGGTTCCTGAACCGCCACCCGCTGGCGCCTGATACGAGCGGCCAAGGCATGCTCGCTTGCCTGTGGGACTTACAGGAAATGCTCGCCGAGGTGACGGGCATGGCGGCCGTCAGCCTGACGCCGATGGCCGGCGCGCAGGGCGAACTGGCCGGCATCGCGATGATCCACGCCTACCATGCGGCGCGTGGCGATACGGCACGCAGCGAAATCATCGTGCCCGATGCCGCACACGGCACCAACCCGGCCACCGCCACGATGTGCGGCTACGCGATACGCGAGATTCCGACCAACGCCAGCGGCGACGTCGACATCGAGGCGCTGAAAGCCGCCTGCGGGCCGCAAACGGCCGGTCTGATGCTGACCAATCCTTCCACGCTGGGCGTGTTTGAACGCAACATCGGCGAAATCGCGCGCATCATGCATCAGGCCGGTGGCCTGCTGTACTACGACGGCGCCAACCTCAATGCCATCCTGGGCAAGGTAAAACCCGGCGACATGGGCTTCGACGTGATCCACATGAATCTGCACAAGACTTTCTCCACACCCCACGGCGGCGGCGGGCCGGGTGCGGGCGCGGTCGGGGTGAGCAAGCGGCTGGAACCTTTCCTGCCGGTGCCAGTGGTCGCGCGCGAAGAAAATCATTACCGCTGGCTCACGGAAAAAGACCGGCCGCAAAGCATCGGCCGGCTGTCGGCTTTCATGGGCAATACCGGCGTGCTGCTGCGCGCTTATGTATACGCCCGCATGCTGGGCCGCGCCGGCATGCAGCGCGTCGCCGAATTTTCCGCATTGAACGCAAATTACCTCATGACTCGTTTGCGCGAGGCGGGCTTCGAGCTGGCATTTCCCACGCGCCGCGCCACCCACGAGTTCGTCGTCACCCTGCAAAAACTGAAGGAAGAAACCGGCGTCAGCGCGATGGATGTCGCCAAGCGCCTGCTGGACAAGGGCTTTCACGCACCTACCACATATTTTCCGCTGCTGGTCCCGGAGTGCCTGCTGATCGAACCGACCGAAACGGAAGCCAAGGAAACGCTGGACGCTTTCGTGGAGGCCATGCGCGAGATCATTGAAGAAGCCCGCACCACACCCGAATTGCTGAAAACCGCGCCGCACACGATGCCGGTACGCCGCCTGGATGACGTCAAGGCCGCGCGCGAGCCCGACCTGGCATGGAAGCCTTAGCACCTGCGCTCCAGTTTTCCGGACACACCTTCCGTAGCGCAGGCGTCCTCGCATGAATCCGCAGGAAATCCGCATAGCCAAACTGCTGCGCATCCATGGCCGGGTGCAGGGCGTAGGTTACCGCGAGTCCATGCGGCAGCAGGCACATCGCCTGGGACTGACCGGATGGGTGCGCAATCGCCGTGACGGCACGGTGGAAGCGCTGGTCTGCGGCCGCGCGGAACAGGTGGGTCTGATTCTGGAATGGGCGAAACAAGGACCGCGTTTCGCGATGGTAGAGCGGGTAGACGCCATCGAAGCCGAGGTCGCGGTGAGCGAGGAATTCGAAGTATTGTTTACCGCATAGCCAGCGCGCCACGATTACCCCGCACACTGAAATCGGCTCTATACTGATTATCGCTTATCCCTGATTGCATGGAGCTTGTCGCTATGGCTGCCACCCGCATTCCGTTGGATCACGTACGCAACATCGGCATCATCGCGCACATCGACGCGGGGAAAACCACGGTCACCGAACGCATACTGTTCTACACCGGACGCACCCATCACATCGGCTCGGTGGACGACGGCAACACCGTCACCGACTGGATGGCACAGGAGCGCGAGCGCGGCATCACCATCGTCTCGGCCGCCATCACCACCGACTGGCGCGACCATCGCATCAACCTGATCGACACCCCCGGCCATATCGACTTCACCGCCGAAGTGCAGCGTTCGCTGCGCGTGCTGGACGGTGGCATCGTGGTGTTCGACGCGGTGCATGGCGTGGAACCGCAGAGCGAAACGGTCTGGCGACAGGCGGACCGTTTCCGTGTGCCGCGTATTTGTCTCGTCAACAAGATGGACAGGCCCGGTGCCGATTTCGACCATGCGCTGCAAACGATGGAACAGCGCCTGGGCGCGAATGCCGTGGCGGTGCAACTGCCCATCGGCCGCGAGCGCGAATTCGAGGGCGTAATCGACTTGCTGCACATGCAGGCCATTTACTGGCCGGACGAGAGCGGCGTGCAGCCGGAAATCCGCGACCTCCCGGCGGCGTACCGCGAGATGGCGGAAGAGGCCCGGGCGCGGCTGCTCGAGAAAGTCGCCGAAACCGACGATGCCCTTCTCGAGCTCTACCTGCAAGGCCAGACGCCGCCAGTCGAGCAACTGTCAGCCGCACTGCGCAGCGCCACCATCGCCAACCGCCTGTTCCCGGTATTCTGCGGTTCGGCATTGCGCAACAAGGGCATCCAGCCGCTACTGGACGGCATCATCGATTACCTGCCTTCGCCGCTGGATATCGGGCAGATTGCGGTGACCGATCCGGCCACGCACGCGGAAACCTTCCGCCAGCCGAATGACGACGAACCATTGGCGGCGCTGGTGTTCAAGATCGTGCGCGACCCTTATGTCGGCCACCTGACCTACTTTCGGATTTACTCCGGGCGCATTCACTCCGGCCAGCAGGTTTACAACGCCACGCGCGACCGTCCGGAGCGCATCGGCCGGCTGGTGCGCATGTACGCCGACCGCCGCGAGGACGTCGAGGAAGTGCATGCCGGCGACATCGCCGCGGCGCTGGGCATGAAAACCGCGCAGACCGGCGATACGCTGTGCACCCCGCAACAGCCGGTATTGCTGGAACGCATCCTCTTTCCCGAGCCGGTGATCCGCGTTTCGGTGGAGCCGAAAACCAGCGCCGACCAGGATAAGCTCGCCGACGCGCTGCGCTATCTGGCGGAAGAAGATCCAACCTTCAAGGTGACGACGGACGCAGACACCGGCCAGACCATCATGGCCGGCATGGGCGAGCTGCACCTCGAAATCATCGCCGACCGCATCAAGCGCGAATACGGCGTGCAAGCCAACCTCGGTAGGCCGCGCGTAGCCTACCGCGAAACCATCACCAAAACCGTGCCCAAGGTGGAAGGGCGCTATATCCGCCAGACCGGCGGGCACGGTCAGTACGGCCATGTCGTCGTGGAACTGCGGCCGGGCGAGCCGGGTACTGGCATGCGATTCGAGAACGCCATCACCGGCGGCGCCATCCCGCGCGAATTCATCCCCGCCATTGAGCAGGGCTTCATTGAGGCAGCCGAAAACGGCGCGGTGGCAGGTTATCCGGCCACGGACATGGTGTTCCGTGTGTATGACGGCTCTACCCACCACGTCGATTCCAGCGAGATCGCTTACAAGAACGCGGCCATCGCGGCCTTCCGCGACGGCATGAAACAGGGCGCGCCCATCCTGCTCGAACCGTATTCCAAGATTGAAATCATCGTACCGTCCGAATACCAGGGAGCGGTCGCCGCGCAGCTCTCCGCCCGCCGTTGCGAAATCGAGAACTCGGAATCCCGGCCCGGCGGCGTGCAGGCCATTCGCGGGATCGTCCCGCTGGCCGAGATGTTCGGTTATGCCACGGACCTGCGTTCCGCCACGCAAGGGCGCGGGCTGTTTACGATGGAATTCGATCACTACGCGCCGGCGCCGGCATCGGTGGCAAAAGAAGTATTGGCTGGAAAGCTGTAGCGCAGGCGTCCTCGCTTGCGCTAAAGAACCCGGTTTACTATCAAAAACAAACGCACCGAGGAGCATGCCATGAAAATCACTTTACTGATCCGGTCGTGCATGATGACCGTCGCAGTCTTGCTACTTGTCGCCTGCAACCGAGAGGCCCCGCAGACCGATCCCTATGACCAAAGCAAAATGGACCTCAGCCCGACACCGGCCACCCTTTCTGACAAGCGCCACCAGGGTGCATTCGCGGAAGGCGATGCGCTCAGCATGGGTACGGAACTCAAACCGCTCGATCCCGCGCCAATCAAAACCATTCGACTGGACACCACGCACAAGATCATCGAAATCGCACCGGGCGTGAAATTCAGCGCCTGGACTTTCGGCGACCAGGTACCGGGGCCGACCATACGTGCACGCGTCGGCGACAAGATCAAATTCAGCATGAGCAACCGCAGCGACGAGCCGGTGCCGGGCGTGCAGTTGACGGCGGCACCGATGATGCATTCCATGGATTTCCACGCAGCCATGGTTTCGCCGCAGGACAAATACCGCTCGATCGCCCCCGGCCAGACCATCGAGTTCGAATTCACGCTCAACTACCCCGGCATCTTCATGTACCACTGCGGCACGCCGATGATCCTGGAGCATATTGCCTCGGGCATGTACGGCGCCCTGGTGGTTGAACCGCGCGACGGCTATCCAACCAAGGTGGACCGTGAATACGTGATTATCCAGAGCGAGTTCTACGCCAAGCCCGACCCCTCCGGGCGCAAGGTCGATGCCGCCCCGCTCTATGTGCTGGATAGCGACCGCTTGCGCGCCTCGCAGCCTACCCACATCGTTTTCAACGGCGCCCACAACGGCATGGTGAAACATCCCCTTCCGGCCAAGCCGGGCGAGCGCGTGCGCCTGCATGTGCTCAATGTCGGGCCCAGCAAGACTTCCAGCTTCCATGTCGTCGGCACCATCTTCGACCGCGTCTGGATCGAAGGCAATCCGGACAACCAGTTTCGCGGCATGCAGACGGTGCTGCTCGGCTCTTCCAACAGCGCCGTCGTAGAATTCGTGATCCCCGAAGAGGGTTCCTACATTATGGTTGATCACCATTTCGCCAACGCCTCGCAAGGCGCGATCGGGCTCATTTCCACCACTGCAGAAGCCCAGGAAAAAGACATTGAACACCACAACATCCCGGCCTCGGCCACGCCCACAGAACCGGACGCCGCACAGGGCAAGCTCGATTTCGAGAGCAAGTGCCTTGCCTGCCACTCGGTCGGTGGCGGCAACAAGGTCGGCCCAGATATCGCCGGAGTCACAAAACGACGCAGCGACGCATGGCTCGCGCGCTGGCTCAAGGAACCCGAAAAAATGCTGGAGACCGATGCCGACGCCAAGGCCATGCTGAAGGAATACAACAACCTGCCGATGCCCAACCAGAACCTGAGCGACAAAGAGATCGGCCGGTATATCAAGTACTTCCACTGGATAGATGCACAGCCGGCGGGCACTGCCAAATATGCGGAGGCGCATTGAGCACCTTGGCAAAACCCCTCGCCGGCTTGATGCTCGCCCTCTGTTGCACTACCGCTCTCGCCTGCGGCCACTGTGTCGAGGACAAGATCGCAGCGGTGTACGATCATGCCAGTGTGATGCAGGCTCTGGACCGGAAACACCACATCGCCTTCTTCGCCATCGACGGGAGGTTGACTCTCGTCGATGGTGCAAGTCGAGGGTTGGAAACACTCGCGGAGTCGGCTGTCGGCGTGGACAAGGGCAGTGCTCGTGCTTCGGCGGAATCGGCGGCGTTGGCCGTCGCTTTCGACCCCAAGCGAACCTCGTTCGCGGCAGTTCAAAAAACGCTGGAACGAAAATTCGCAGGCAAAAAGCTGACGCTACAACCGCTGCGTATCATGGATAAACCGGCACAGATGAAAGCTGTTGAGCTGCGGTAAAACAACCGCACTGCCAAACGGCTGAACATCATTTGAAAATAAAAGAAAGGCCGCGAACCTCTCGGATCGCGGCCTCCCCGAACTGCGGCATTTGCCTACAGCTCGCCCCGGGCGGCTCAATGCTTGTCGTTGCCCTTTCCTGGCCCTTTGTCGTGGCCTTTTCCTGGTCCTTTATCTTGTTTCATGCCATTGCCAGGGCTGCCCTTCGAATGCTTGGGCCCACCTCCGCCATGACGTGTGCGATATTCAGGCACATACACATCGTTATACCAGTGATCCTGCACGAAATATACCGGCCGGCCACATGCGTTGTACTGACCACAATAACTGTGCCACTTCTTTGCCTGCCCCGGAGGTACATGTAGATAGATCGGCTCGTAGGCAACGCCT
>DATHWE010000005.1:0-5135 GCA_035460905.1 Methylophilaceae bacterium
GCCTGCCGAAGAGGTCGTCGTTATCGGCGGCAAGCAATCGGTAAACCGGCAGCTGTTCGGCATTTTCCTCGATGAAGCAACTTCTAACCTGGCGTTGTTGCAGCAACTGCTGGCAGCCGCACGTACGCAAGACGAACCGCCCATTCCCGATATCGCACGGCCTGCCCATACCTTGGGCGGCGTGGCTCGCACGGTTGGCCTGACTGCACTCTCGGATCTCGGGGCGGCTGTGGAGTCGTGGCTGGAAGCGATAGCTCCGCGCTTTACGGCGCTGACGGCAGATGAGTTGCACCTCTTCGATCAGTCTCTGCTTGCCTTGCAGGCGATGCTGCAGAAGGTGCAAAACCACAGACAACCGGTCGCGGCCAAATGGCTATGCAATGCATTGCGCAAAGCTACGGCAGCCAAGGAAATAACTGTCGAGTCCTCCACTGAGGAAGCGGTCGAAACGGTGCCTGCAGAGGTTCCGGTTGCAGAGGCTCCGGCTGTTGAGGTTGAGGCTGTTGAGCCGGAACCTCAGCCAGCAGCTTCGACAGCCACGCCAGACAGCGTGCCGTCGTTCGTGTCTGCGTCGGAAACAGCCAGTATCGACCAGCAACTGCTGGAAGTATTTCTCGAAGAGTCGAACGAACTCATGCCACTGGTCGGCAGGCAATTGCGCGAATGGCAGTCCGATCCCAAAGCCGTTGATGCGCAGCAGGGCTTGCAGCGTGCATTGCACACGCTGAAAGGCAGCGCGCGCATGGCTGGGGCGTTGCGCATGGGCGACGACCTGCACGATCTTGAAACCCAGGTGGTGAAGGCGCTGGAGAAGGGCGCGCCGACGGCGCGCAGCTTCACCGGGTTCTTCAAGCAGTACGACAGCATCAGCGATCAACTGGACGAGTTGCGCCAGCACGCCGAGGCGCCGGTTGCCGCTCCGTTGTCGCAGTCCGAGTCAGGCAAGGAAGTTGCACAGACGATAGAAACCATTTCTGTAACGCCAATGATGCGCGTGCGTTCGGAGGCCATCGACAACCTCGTCAACGAAGCCGGCGAAGTCAGTATTGCGCGTTCGCGGATCGAGCGGCAAATGGAAACTTTCAAGTCAGCTTTGCTGGAGTTGACCGACAGCGTGATCCGCCTGCGCAGTCAGTTGCGCGAAGCGGAAATAGAGGCTGAAACGCAGATGCAGTCGCGCTTGACCCAGTTGCAGGAGACCCACGAAACGTTCGATCCGCTGGAGTTTGACCGCTACACACGCTCCCAGGAACTGACGCGCATGATGGCCGAGAGCGTGCACGACGTGGCGACGGTGCAGCAAGGCCTGATGGTCAACCTGAACGAAACCGAAGCGGCGCTGAACGAGCAGTCGCGCATGACCAAGCAATTGCAGCAGGGGCTGATGCGAACGCGCATGGTGCGGTTCGAAAACATATCGGAGCGCTTGCACCGTATCGTTCGCCAGACGGCTGCCGAGCTCAAGAAGCCGGCCGAGCTGGAGATCAAGGGCGAGGCGGTGGAAATCGACCGCAGCGTGCTCGAAAAAATGGCCGGGCCGCTGGAACATCTGTTGCGCAATGCGATTGCCCACGGTCTGGAAGATGCCAAAAAGCGCTCCACGCTGAAAAAGCCCAAGGCGGGTCAGGTGCAAGTTCAGGCGCGCCAGGAAGGCAATGAAATCATACTTTCGCTGAGCGATGACGGCAGTGGGCTGGATTATGAAAAAATCAAGGCCAAGGCGACCAGTCTCGGCATGCTGGACGGAGCGCAAGGCAGCAGCCCGTCTGAACTCGTTTCGCTGATTTTCGAACCGGGATTCTCTACCTCTGACAACGTAACCCAGGTTGCTGGACGAGGCGTCGGGCTGGATGCGGTGCGTGCCGAGATCACGGCACTCGGCGGCCGTATCGAAGTCGCTTCCGAGTCCGGCCATGGCAGTACGTTCACGATTTACCTGCCGCTGACATTGGCGGTCAATCAGACCGTATTGGTGCGTGTCGGCACGGAAGAATTCCTGCTGCCTGCGCCCATGGTCGAACAGGTGCAGAAGATCAAGCACAGCGCCCTGGCTTCGATACAGGAGCAAGGCCAGTTCACTTGGGGCGGGCGCGACTATCCCTTGTATTACCTGTCGCATTTGCTGGGCCGTCCGGTCCAGCCCGAGCCGCAGGCCTATACGCCGGTGATGCTGCTGCGCAGCGGCGCGCGCCGGATCGCGCTGATCGTCGATGAAATCCGCGGCAACCGCGAAATTGTGGTCAAGAACATCGGTCCGCAACTGGCCGGCATGGGCAGTATCGCCGGCGCCACGGTGATGGGCGACGGCAAGGTGATGCTGGTGCTGAACCCTGTCCACATGGCTTTCCGCGAAACGCTGGCGGCCGAAGTGGTGCACGAGGCTGCGGCATCTGCAGAAATCACGCAGTTGCCGATCATCATGGTGGTGGACGATTCGCTCACCATGCGCAAGGTAATTTCGCGCCTGCTGACGCGCGAAGGTTACCACCCGCTGGCCGCTAAGGACGGCGTGGATGCGCTGCAGCAACTGGAGTCGGTGTTGCCGGAAGTGATCCTTCTGGATATCGAAATGCCGCGCATGGACGGCTTTGAGTTGTCTCGTGCGGTACGCGGCAATCCGCGGACCGCGCATATCCCGCTGATCGTCATCAGCTCGCGCACGGCCGACAAGCATCGCAAGTATGCCGAAGAACTTGGCGTAAACGTCTACCTCGGCAAACCTTACCAGGAAGAAGAGCTGCTCACACATATCGCGAGCTTCACTTCAAGGTAAGCGTGAAATCCCAAGAGCGTTGCTCTGGGGTAAGGCGTCTTCATGCAATGTCGATTCCCAGCGGTAGCAGCATCAGGTAGTATTTTCTGAAGTGTATCTTCCATGCTGCATCCATTCGCATTCAGAAAGACCAAATGACCGAGCCGCAGTCAGTCAGCATGACAACCGAAACCGCATCTGGCACCGCGCCCGGCGTGTTGCGGCTCGTGATGGTCTATGCGGCGTTTGGTGCGCTGTGGATATTGTTTTCCGACAAGGCAGTCGCGCTGTTATTCCGAACTCCCGAGCAAATGACATGGGCCAGCCTGGTCAAGGGCTGGCTGTTTGTCGGCGTGACTTCGCTATTGCTTTATGGATTGGTGCGCCGCCTGGTCGACAAGATTCTTGTTGTATCCGTAAGCGAGCGCGAAAGCGAACGCAGTTATCGCCTGTTGACCGAGCAGGTCCCCGCCATCATTTATCGTGCCGGAATCGATCAATATAGCAAGACCATTTATGTAAGCCCGCGTATCGCCAAACTGGGCTATGAAGCCGATGAATGGGTGAGTACGCCGGGGATGTGGGAAAGGCTGATCCACCCCGAGGATAAGCCCCGGGTGATGCAGCAACTGGCCGAGTCACACGGTAGCGGCAGTTCTTTTTCAGCAGAATATCGTTTGCGAACCAAGGAAGGGGAGTGGCGGGATTTTAGCGACGAGGCTCAGACCGTTTTCGACGATGATGGGAATCCGCTATACCTGCAAGGGGTGATGCTAGACATCACCGAGCGCAAGCAATCCGAAGCCCATGCCCATCGGCTGGCCTATTACGATTCACTCACGGGGTTGCCTAACCGCATCCTGCTGATGGATCGTCTGGGGCAGATTCTTACCATGTCACGACGCGAAAAACGTATGTGCGCGATCATTTTCCTGGATATCGATCGGTTGAAGACGCTGAATGATGCTTTGGGGCACGCAGCCGGCGACCTTCTGCTGAAAGCGGTTGCCGACCGTTTGTCGAGCATCCTGCGCGAGGACGATACGCTGGCCCGTATGACCGGGGATGAGTTCGCGATCCTGCTGCAGGGCCTGGATAATGCGGCGCAAACCGCGAGCCGGCATGCGCATATGGTGGCCGAAAAGATACATCAGGCATTGAAGCAGCCATTTGACAGCGGCGGGGAGGATGTCATGGTTACCGCCAGCCTAGGCGTAACCTTGTTCCCCGAGCTGGAGCATGACGCTCCGGACGATATCCTGCGCCGGGCGGATACCGCATTGCATCGAGCCAAGAAAAGCGGAGGTAACCAGACCGCCTTCTTCGAAACCGATATGGAGCAGATCGCAAGCCAGCGTTTCCAGATCGAGCGCGAGTTGCGTCAGGCCATACGCGCCGACGAGTTGCAGCTCTACCTGCAATCGCAAGTCGATGTCGATGGCAAAGTGGTTGGCGCCGAGGCGCTGGTACGCTGGCAGCACCCCGTGCGTGGCCTGGTCATGCCGGCTGCATTTGTGCCGATTGCGGAGGAGTCGGATCTGATCATCGATCTGGATAGATGGATGCTGATGCAGGTTTGCCGCTTGCTTACCATGGAAAGCATTGCTGACATACCTGTGCGAATTTCTGTGAATATCAGTCCCCGTCATTTCCGCCAGCCAGGATTTGTGGAGTCTGTGCGCAACCTGCTGGCGCTCACCGGCGCCGATCCCACCCATCTCACGCTGGAAGTTACGGAAGGGCTGATGATCGACAATATGAACGACGTTGTCGCCAAAATGACCGAGCTTGCTGCGCTTGGCATCCATTTCTCGGTGGACGATTTCGGTACCGGCTATTCGTCACTCGCATATCTCAAGCGCTTGCCCATCCACGAACTCAAGATTGACAAGACATTCGTCCAGGATGCCCCGGATGATCCGGACGATGCTGCGCTGGTCGAAGTGATACTTTCCGTCGCCAGTCATCTCAAGCTGAAAATCGTTGCGGAAGGAGTAGAAAACCAGGCCCAGGCCGATTTCCTGAATGCCCGGGCCAAGGTGATTCATCAGGGGTATTTCTTTTCCAAGCCGGAGCCTGCGCAGGTATGGTTGGAGCGCACCCTGGGTTCGGAACATTCGCAATAGTTAATCCACGACAGGAGGACACCATGAGTGCACATGTCTACAAACTGATTGAATTGGTCGGTTCATCGCCCAACGGTTCGGACGAAGCGATACGCAACGCCATTGCCAAGGCAGAGCAAAGCGTGAAGCACATGGACTGGTTCGAGGTGGTGGAAACGCGCGGCTGCATCATGGAAGGCAAGATCGCGCACTGGCAAGTCACCATCAAGGTCGGCTTCCGGGTGGAAGACCACTAATCACTATTGTCCGGCAAGCCG
>DATHWE010000006.1:0-3274 GCA_035460905.1 Methylophilaceae bacterium
CTTCGACAGCACCAGGCTTTCGTCGTTCTCGATATGCCGGCCCAGTTGGCCGACGGCTTTTCGCAGCAAATACAATTGCCGCGTGAACTGTGTACAGGCATCGCACATCAGCAAATGGAACCGCAATGCCACCCGTTGACGGAATGTCAGCCGCTTCTCCATTGCTTGAGAAGCCAACTGCGTAGCATGCTTGCAATCGAGCATCAGCGACCTCCCAGCCAGTTCATTTCGAGACACTTTCTCAGACCCATACGGGCGCGGTACAGCATCACCCAAGCATTGGTCGACGTGATTTCCAATTCCTTACAGATTTCTTCATTGTCCGACTCCTCTACCTCGCGCAGCAGGAAAATACGGGCAAGATTCTTGGGGAGTCTATCCATGCATTCCTGCAAAATACGCAGGAACTGATCCTGCTGCAGCAAACTCCCCGGATCGCCCCACGACTGCGGCGGCTCGGCCCAATGCCCGTCCTCGGCAAAAAAATCTTCCATGCCCGGGGCGTCGTCGCCAATATCCTCTGGCGCCTCCAGCGGGGCTTCACGTTGCTGCCGGCGGAACTGGTCGATAATTTTGTGCTTGAGGATACCCGTCAGCCAGGTCCGCGGGCTGGCCTTGCCGGCGTAGCCACTGCCTTGCATCGCGGCGAGCAGGGTTTCCTGCACCACATCTTCGGCCAAGTGGGGATCGCGCAAACGCACGAGCGCGTAGCGGTAGAGATAGTCGCCGTGTTCGGCGAGCCAGTCGTGCTGATGAGTAGCAGGCGCAGTCATAGGCGCCTATTCAATCACGAAAGTGTGGATTTTGGTATGGCGGAGACTTTCTGTTGCATACATTCCAGATAGGCTGCCGCATCCGGAGCAGCCCGTTCGCGCTGGGCACGCCAGACTGTTTCGGCCAGGCAGTCCATCAGATCGTGCTGTGCCGCCATTTCACTGCCATGTTTTTTGAGCAGTGACTGGTAGGCGGCAGAGATCCCGGGAGGCTGATCGATGGAAAGCTGCTCCAGGATGGAAAGGTGCAAACTCATGTGCAGGAAAGGGTTTGTTTCGCCCATTTCAGGAAAATACTCCTGCTCCTGATAGCGCTCTGGCGCATCCAGCACATGATGATACTCGGGATGCGCCTGCATCACCTGCAAGGCCATTCCCTCTAGCGGCGTCAGGGGTTCCTGCAGGCGAAATTTGCGCCAGGCCTCGAAGAAGAACTGGCGCACCTGGTCGCGGCTGGGATTGAACAGACTCATGGCTTACAGCGAATACTCTTTGGCTTTGTATTCGCACAGGTCATGAATCACGCAGTCGCGGCACTTGGGCTTGCGCGCGACACAGACATAACGTCCGTGCAGGATCAGCAGATGATGCGCGTCGTGCAAATACTCCTTGGGTGTGGTCTTCACCAACTTCTGTTCCACTTCCAGCGGCGTCTTGCCCGGCGCCAGGCCGATGCGGTTGCCGAGGCGGAAGATGTGCGTATCCACGGCGATGGTGGGATGGCCGAATGCGGTATTCAGAATGACATTGGCGGTCTTGCGACCGACACCGGGCAGGCTTTCCAGTGACTCGCGCGTGTCCGGCACTTCGCCGCCGAATTTATCGACCAGTAACCGGCAGGTCGCCATTACGTTTTTCGCCTTGCTGCGGTATAGGCCGATGGTCTTGATATAGCTTTCCAGCCCTTCGATGCCCAGGTCGAGAATTTTTTGCGGAGTGTTGGCGACGGGAAACAGTTTGGCGGTGGCGATATTGACGCCTTTGTCGGTGGCCTGCGCTGACAGGATGACCGCAATCAGGAGCTCAAATGTGCTGGAATGGACGAGTTCGGTAGTCGGACTGGGAATGGCAACGGCAAGGCGGCGGAAAATCTCACGGCGCGTATCGGCATTCATCTCCGCTGATGACTCAGTGTCCGGCAGCCAGCGCAACCGGCGGAACAGGCTGTGCCGTCGCCTTGCGGCTTTCCATCCAATTGCGACCGGCGATCAGCAGCCCGAGACCGATGAACGCGCCCGGCGGCAGCACGGCCAACAGGAAGCCGTGATAATCGGGGATCACCGTCACCATGAATTGCTTGGCGGCCGGACCAAACGCGAGATCCAGCCCGGAGAACAGCGTGCCCTTCCCGACCAGTTCGCGCATGCCGCCGAGCAGGCTCAGCACCAGCGTCAGCCCCAGCCCCATGAACAGGCCGTCCATGATCGAAGGCGTCGTCGGATTCTTGGCGGCAAATGCCTCGACGCGAGCCAGCACGATGCAATTGGTCACGATCAGCGGAATGAAGATACCCAGCACCTTGTGCAGCGGATGCATATAGGCGTTCATCGACAGATCGATCACCGTCACCAGCGCAGCGATGATGAGTATGAACACCGGAATGCGGATTTCGTCCGGCACCCAGCGGCGAACCGGGGCCACCGCTCCATTACTGGCAGCCATCACGAGCGCGGTTGCCAACCCCAGGGAAAAGCCGTTGGTGACTGTGCTTGTGACGGCCAGCGTCGGGCACAGGCCCAACAATTGCACCACACCCGGGTTCTGCTTCCACAGGCCGTTGTCGATAATTTCGCGATAGTCAGCCATCACTTTTCTCCTGCTGCGGGCGCCGCGAACAGTTCGTCGCGATGCCCATCGAAGTATTTCAATGCCTTGTGCACGGTCTTCACCACCGCACGCGGCGTAATGGTAGCGCCAGCCATGTAGTCGAAACTGCCGCCGTCCTTCTTTACCTTCCAGGCATCATCTGCCTTTTTGGCAAGGGATTGCTCATCAAAGTTCTTGATCCAGTTGCCGTGGGCGATGTCGATATAATCGCCCAGCCCCGGTGTTTCCTTGTGCGCCAGAACGCGCACGCCGGCTATCGTGCCATCGATGCGAACAGCCACGAGCAGCTTAATGTCGCCGCTATACCCGTCCGGCGCGTTGGCTTCGAGAATCACCGCCGACGGCTGCCCGGCCAAGCGCGCCCGGTAGGCCAGCGTTTCCTCGCGGTTGCCCAGTTCGCCGCCCGCAGCGACGACCGCGGCATCCTTGAGCAGATCGTTGTCATGCAGGGCGGCGGGCAGCACCTGTTGGAACAGCTCAAGCTTGGCCTGCCGCTCGCTCTCGAGGATGGGTGCGCGCGTGGCAAAGAAAGCAGAGGTCAGTATCAGCGTGCCCAGCACGGTGAAGCCGATCATGATGCCGGTCGTTGTCAGCGTATGCTTCAGCGTCGTTTCGCTCATGACTTTTCATGTCCGAATACGCGCGGCTGGGTATAGGCGTCGATCAGCGGCACG
>DATHWE010000007.1:0-4714 GCA_035460905.1 Methylophilaceae bacterium
AGGAAGAAAATGGGGATGGGATAACAAAAAACAAGCCCGCGCCTGAAGATTTTTTGGGCGCGGGCGTCGGAGGCCGTTTTTACTCTGGAGATGAGCGCTAGACGGCTAAATCTACCTGATGCAGGGTATGCCAGAAACGCATGGGTCCGCGCCAAGCTTGGCGCTCAATGTTGGCGTGCCGGCTTTCGAAAAAGAGGGTTGAGCTTTCGATCTTCATGCCTGATTTATCGGCATAAATCAGGCATGCTTGAGAAAAAATGAGGGGGTTTTGGCTTAAGTGTTATCTGGCGCGGCTGGCAGGGAAGGGACGGTTGCAAAGGCGTTTAGCGCCTCATCGACGGATGGGCAAATGCCTTTGCCGCCTATCGTCAATGCAAATGCGCCAGCCGGCGGGCAAGTCCCTGCTTGCCAGATTTCGGTGTCGCAGAAAATCGCCAGCGTAGGAATACCGAGACCGACGGCGAGGTGCATGAGTCCGGTATCCAGCCCGACCACTGCGCTTGCATTCTTTAGCAGGTTGGCCAGCTGGGTCAGGTTGAGTCGGGGCAGTACGATCGCGCCGGGTACCTGGGCCGCAATAGCCTGTGCGCGGTCGTGTTCTGCCGGGTTGCCCCACGGGAGAAGGATGTTCTGATTTTCTTTGGAGATTCCCCGGCAGAAGCCAATCCAGTGATCTATCGGCCATAGTTTCGCTTCGCGTGCCGTGCCGTGCAGCACCATTGTGTAACTTGCCGGGGGCATAAAAGGCAAGTTTGTTGCCGGGACATCAAGATTGTATTGCGGTGGCGTGTCAGGCAAGGCGTAACCCAGGGCTTTGGCGGCGAGCAGGCGATTGCGGGTGATGGCATGCAGGTCGCGCGGGATGTCATGGCTGTGTGTGTAGAGTCGTCCGGCGATGCCTTCCCGCGCCGTATGCTGATCCTGCCCATGCGAAGGGCCGTGTGCCCAGCGGCAGATCATCGCGCTTTTCAGCAGGCCCTGGGTGTCCAGTACGGCATCGTAAGCCTGCATGTCGAGCTGGCGCTTGAATGCGAAAAACTCGCGCCAGGTCTGGCGCTTGCCGAGATTGCGTTTCCAACGACGCATGTTGACCGGGATAATGCGGTCGATCTGGGTGTTCATGCGGGCGATCTCGACGAAGCTCTCTTCGGCGACCCAATCGATCACCGCATCCGGGTAGCGCTGACGGATGTCGGCCACCATCGGCATGTTGTGCACGAGGTCGCCCATGGACGAGGTTTTGACGAGAAGGATGCGAGGCATGGCGTGCGCATTTTCGCATAGATTCTGCGCATGGCCGAGTCAGGCATTGCCGAATGCCGTGAACGAGGCTGTTTGGGCTATTGCTGTCTTGTCGGACTATACTGATTATGGAAATATCCAGTAAAAAATTTGCCATCTAAAACACGGAGAAATTCATGAAGGTTCTCGTCACCGGCACCGCCGGTTTTATCGGCAACGAGTTTGCCATCCGCTTGCTGGAACGCGGTGACGAGGTCATTGGCGTCGATAACGTCAACGACTATTACGATGTAAACCTGAAGGAAGCCCGCTTGGCGCGTATCCGCGGATACGGCGGATTTACCGAGGTCCGCGCCGGGATACACGACCGGGCGGCAATGGAGGATCTCTTTACGCGCTACAAACCGCAGCGCGTCGTAAATCTGGCTGCGCAGGCAGGGGTGCGTTACTCGCTGAAAAATCCTTACGCTTACGTCGATTCCAATCTGCTGGGCTTTGTGAACATCCTGGAAGGATGCCGCCATCACGGCGTCGAGCACCTGGTGTATGCCTCCTCCAGCTCAGTGTATGGCGCCAATACGCGCATGCCATTCTCGGTGCATGACAATGTTGATCATCCGGTCAGCCTGTATGCCGCCAGCAAAAAGGCCAACGAATTGATGGCGCACACCTATAGCCATCTGTATGGCATACCGACTACGGGGCTACGCTTTTTTACCGTTTATGGTCCCTGGGGGCGCCCGGACATGGCCTATTTCTCCTTTACCAAGGACATACTCGAAGGACGCGCCATCAACGTGTTCAACCAGGGCGACATGCAGCGCGACTTTACCTATATCGACGACATCGTTGAAGGCGTGGTGCGCGTGCTGGACAAGGTGCCGCAAGGCAATCCGGCATGGAGCGGCGATGCGCCCGATCCGGGTACGAGCAAGGCACCGTACAAGCTCTACAACATCGGCAATAACAATCCGGTAAAGCTGATGCATATGATCGAAGTGCTGGAACGTAACCTCGGCAAAACCGCCGTGAAGAATTTTCTGCCGATGCAGCCCGGCGATGTGCAGGCGACATTTGCGGATGTGGATGACCTGATGCGCGACGTCGGTTTCAAGCCCGCAACGTCGATTGAAGAAGGGTTGGAGAAATTTACCGACTGGTACCGGGAGTTTTACGGTACCAGTCGGTAAACCAATTAACGACGGCCGATTGCGGAGTATTCGATACCGTAGGATTTCACGATGTCGGGCGTGTACATGTTGCGCCCATCGAAAATGGCCGGTGTTTTCAGCGTTGTCTTGATACGGGAGAAGTCCGGAGCGCGGAATTCCTTCCATTCGGTGACGATCACCAGTGCATCGGCGCCTTCCAGAGCATCCATCGGGGTTTCAGCATAATCCAGGCGAGCATCGTCGCCGAAAATGCGGCGCGATTCTTCCATTGCCACCGGATCGTAAGCCGTGACGGTGGCGCCCATGTCCCACAACCCTTGAATCATGACGCGGCTGGAAGCTTCGCGCATGTCGTCCGTATTCGGTTTGAACGCCAGTCCCCACATGGCGAAGCGCTTGCCTTTGAGGTCGCTGCCGAAGCGCAGGGCGATCTTGTCCAGTAACACACGTTTTTGCTCATCGTTGGCCTCTTCCACGGCGTTCAGCACTTTGAGTGGCTGGCCGATGGATTCGGCAGTGCGAATCAGCGCCTGCACGTCCTTGGGGAAGCAGGAGCCGCCATAGCCGCAGCCGGGGTAAAGGAAGTGGTAGCCGATGCGCGGGTCGGAGCCGATGCCGAGACGCACCTGTTCGATGTCGGCGCCCAGGCGGTCAGCGAGGTTGGCGAGCTCGTTCATGAAGGAAATGCGTGTCGCCAGCATGCAGTTGGCCGCGTATTTGGTGAGTTCGGCGCTACGGATGTCCATCAGCACCAGGCGATCGTGGCTGCGGTTGAACGGGGCGTAAATTTCGCGCAGGAGCGCGATTGCGCGTTCGTCTTCAGCGCCCACGACAATGCGATCCGGGCGCATGAAGTCTTCGACAGCCGCGCCTTCCTTCAGGAACTCGGGGTTGGAGGCAACGGCAAAGGGAATGTCAGCGCCGCGCGCTTTCAATTCTTCCGTCATGGCCGCTTTGACCTTGTCCGCCGTACCGACCGGCACCGTGCTCTTGTCGACCACCGCCTTGAACTCGGTCATATGCTTGGCGATGCTGCGGGCAGCGGCGGTGACATATTGCAAATCGGCGGAACCATCCTCATCCGGCGGCGTGCCTACTGCAATGAATTGCACCTGGCCCCAGGCAACGCTTTCTTCCACGTTGGTCGTAAACCGCAGGCGGCCGGCTGCGACATTGCGCTGCACCATTTCAAGCAGCCCTGGTTCATGGATAGGAATCCCGCCGGTATTCAGAATCTCGATCTTGCGCGGGTCGAGGTCGAGGCATAGTACGTCGTTGCCAACTTCTGCCAGACAGGTGCCGGTCACCAAGCCAACATAGCCGGTGCCGATGACGCTTATTTTCATGATGTTTTTGTCTCCTGATCAATATTCGAATTGAAAGCGGCGAGAACAGACATGACACCCGGTTTTTGACAAATGCCGCCAAGATACCGTTGAGCTCGAGTTTGCCGGATAAGTGTCTGTTTTTGAATGGTCCGAATGGATTTGTAATGTGGGTTTAAGTGCTTCAATACGGGTTGGTCCGTATTTTCGCATACAATTCATCCTTTTCCAGAACACAGCTTCCATGAAGTTCGCATTCGTCATTTTCAAATACTTCCCGTTCGGCGGCGCCCAGCGCGACATGATGCGCATCGCCCGCGAATGTGTGAAGCGCGGCCACGAGGTGCATGTTTACACGCTGTCCTGGCAAGGCCCACTGCCGGAAGATGGCATTCATGTGCATGTGGTCGAGGGACGTGGGTGGATGAATCATCGCCGCTACCAGGATTTCATCCGTCGAATTCAGGCGGAAATCGCTGCCGCAAATTTTCATCTAGTCGTAGGTTTCAATCGCATGCCCGGTTTGGATGTTTATTTTGCAGCCGATCCCTGTTTTATTGAACGGGCGCAAACGAAGTGGAACCGCTTGCAGAGTTTGAACGGCCGGTATCGTTTTTTTGCCGAAAGCGAGTTTGCAGTGTTTTCTCCTGCATCCAACTGTGAAATATTGCTGCTTTCACCGCGCGAAAAGCCGATATTTCAACGATGGTATGGCACCCAGGAAGCAAGGTTTCACCTTGTGCCACCCTGTATCGCTATTGATCGCTATACGAACATAGACGTAAAGGAAGCACGACGTAGCGTCAGGGCTGAATTCAGATTAATGGATGACGCTCGGCTTTTGTTGATGGTGGGCTCCGGGTTTCGTACTAAAGGGTTGGATCGTGCCATTGAAGGGCTGGCCGCATTGCCGCCCGAAGTTAAGAGTCGTACGCGCTTGCTGGCGGTCGGACAGGATAATGCCCAGCCTTTCCT
>DATHWE010000008.1:0-4458 GCA_035460905.1 Methylophilaceae bacterium
GAGGATGCGCTGGAGGCCGTGGGAGAAGAGCTGGCTGCCACGGAGGAATTCGAGGTAAGTGGCTGGCCGGTCGAAGAAGTGCAGTTATTGGTAGCGGAATTTGCCGGTTTGGCCCGCATTGCCGAATCCCAGGGGCAGTCCTTGTTCGTCTGGATGCATCCCTTGCTGACTTGATCAAGTCAGCGCTAGCTAATAGCTTTCGATATCCGCCAGTGCGCGGTTTACGGCAACATAGGAGCCGATCCAGCCCAGTAGCGCCGAGCCGCCTACGAGCGCAAGGCTGATGTCGGCGGTCGGCATGATGAGGTGGAAGTCCGACGCATACAGGCGCGCAAGGTCGGCGACCGATTCATTGAACAGCCAGACTGCGCTTGCCAGTATCAGCAAAGCCGCAAAACCGCCGCCAATGCCATAGAGCGTACCGGCGTAAAGGAACGGGCGTCGGATGAAACGATCCGTTGCGCCGATCAGTCTGCTCAGTGCAATTTCTTCCTGCTGGGTTGCAATCTGCAAGCGGATACTGTTGCCTGTGGTGATCAGCAGTGCGAAGCCAAGCAATCCCGCGATGACCAGAACCAGCTTGTTGCCGAGCTCCAGCAATCCATGCAGGCGTTTTATCCAGGCGGCATCCAGCTGCGCATGTTCAATGCCCGACCATTGCTGCATTTCCTGCTGCATGCGTTCAATCACCGCCGGGTCGCCACTTTTGGTTTCCACGACATAGGCGTCGGGAAGCGGGTTCTGCTCCAGGCCGCCGGCAATCTCTGCCAGCCCCGTGTTTTGCTGCATTTCCTGCCAGGCATTATTGCGGCCGACGAAACGGTATGACGCGACGTCTTTGTGTTTGCGCAACTGAGCGTCGATTTCCTTGATCTGTTCCTCCGGCGCATTCATGGCGAGAAACAGGCTGATTTGCGGTGCCGTGTGGAAGCCGCCGGCAAGGCGCTGGATGTTTTCGAGCGCAACATACAGCATTGCCGGTAGGGACAGGGTGACGCCAATGACTGCAATCATCATCAGCAATGCCAGCGGTGCGCGACGCATGCGGCCGGTTACCAGCGAAAAAGCCAGGCGATGCTGGGCGAGGATCTGGCCGATCATCGCAGTTCTCCCTGCTCCAGATGCAGCGTGCGTCCGCCGAATTCGGCGCTGCCGTGGGCGTCATGCGTGGCAATCAATACCGTGACGCCGACCTGATGGAATGAATGGAACAACTTCATGATTTCAGATGCATAGGTTTCATCGAGATTGGCGGTGGGTTCGTCCGCGATCATGATCGCCGGGCGGCTGACCACCGCACGGGCGATCGCGAGCCGCTGCTGTTCGCCGCCCGACAGCGTGATTGGCATCGCTTTTTCCCGGTTTAGCAGTCCGACCTTGTCGAGAGCGGCGCGTATGCGCTTGCCGGCTTCATGCCCAACGACGCCGTTGATATGCAGCGGCAGGGCGACATTGTCGAATACGGTGCGGTCGTACAGCAACTTGTGATCCTGAAACACCAGGCCGAACTTGCGCCGCAGAAAAGGCACGGCCGCCCGGCGCAGCTTGCTGACGTTCTGGTTGCCGATCAATACCGTGCCGGCGGTCGGACGCTCGAGCGCGGCGATCAGCTTCAATAGCGTGCTTTTGCCGGCGCCGGAGTGACCGGTGACAAATACCAGCTCGCCCTTCTCGATTTCAAAGGAAAGGTTTTTCAATGCCTCGTAGCCGCCAGGGTAGAGCTTGCCGACGCGGTCGAACTTGATCACGAGAACAGGGCCTCCACGAATTCCTTCGCGTCGAAGGGCTGCAGGTCGTCCAGCTGCTCGCCCACGCCGATGAAGCGGATGGGAATCGGCCGTTCCTTGGCGATGGCCGCGATCACGCCGCCGCGTGCCGTACCGTCCAGCTTGGTTAACGCCAGGCCGGTTACACCCAATGCGTCGTCGAACGCCTTGACCTGTGCAATCGCGTTCTGGCCGGTATTGGCGTCCAGCACCAGCAGCACCTCGTGCGGTGCGCCGGGATAGGCCTTGTCGATGACGCGCTTCACCTTGCGGATTTCTTCCATCAGATTCAGTTGCGTCGGTAGGCGGCCTGCGGTGTCGGCCAGCACGACATCGATCCCGCGCGCCTTGGCGGCATTGACGGCATCGAAGATCACCGCGGCCGGATCGCCGCCGGTTTGCGAGATGACTTGCACCTGGTTGCGTTCGCCCCATTCCGCCAACTGCTCGCGGGCGGCCGCACGGAAGGTGTCGCCGGCGGCGATGAGCACGGACTTGCCTTCGGCCTGCAAGCGCCAGGCGAGCTTGCCAATGGTGGTGGTCTTGCCGGCGCCGTTGACGCCGGCAAGCATGATCACATAAGGCTTGTGCGTGCCGGTATCCAGCGGCTTGGCCAATGGTTCGAGCAGTTCGATCAGCGCCTGTTGAAGAGCCTCACGCAGTTGTGTGGTATCGGTGAGATGCTGGCGTTTGACGGTGGTACGCACCTGTTCCAGCAGCGCTTGCGTCGCGCCGACGCCGACGTCGGCGGTGAGCAGAATGGATTCCAGCTCTTCGTAAACTTCTTCATCAATCTTGCCGCCGCTGAACAGGCCGCCAAGCTGATTTCCGAGTTGGGTTCGGGTGCGAGTGAGTCCTTGCTTGAGGCGGGCGGCCCAGCTGATCTTGGGTTCTTGAGTTTCGACCGGGGCGTCGGCAGAAGGACTTGCGTCCTTGTTCTTTTTGAAGAAGTTGAGCATGGGCCTATTTTAGTCGGATCGGGAGCCTATTTCACTAGCTTTTATCCAACCCGTCGATCCGAACTTGATGCACGATGCCCGGTCATAAAGCAGCGCACGGCAGGGCTTGCCCTTGCCTAACAGGTATAATCGACGAAAAACGGAGAGTTAACGTGCTTATTCGATGGTTGGTCTTGCTGGCATTCCTGCCGGCAGCGGCATTCGCCGGCAATATTCAGGAAATGAAATTCCCCAACGGCTTCAAGGTGGTGGTGCAGGAAGACCATCGTTCGCCGGTGGTGGTTTCCCAGGTCTGGTATCGCGCGGGCAGTGTGGATGAATTCAACGGCACGACCGGTGTGGCGCACGTGCTGGAGCACATGATGTTCAAGGGGACAAAAAAAGTCCCGGCCGGCCAGTTCTCGCGCATCGTCGCCGCAGCCGGCGGCAAGGAAAACGCCTTCACCAGCCGCGACTACACCGTGTATTTCCAGCAGCTGGAGAAATCGCATCTTGAGCTTGCCATGAAGCTGGAATCCGACCGCATGGTCAATCTCAATATGTCGGATAAGGAATTCGCCAAGGAAATCCAGGTGGTCATGGAAGAACGCCGCTGGCGCACAGACGACAAGCCGCAGGCATTGGTCGGCGAGCAGTTGATGACCACCACATTGCAGGCGCACCCCTACGGACGTCCGGTCATTGGCTGGATGAACGATCTGGAAAACATGAAGGCCCAGGATGCCCGCGATTGGTACAAGCGCTGGTATGCGCCCAACAATGCCACGCTGGTGGTGGTGGGCGACGTCAAACCGCAGGAAGTTTTCCGGCTTGCCAGGAAGTATTTCGGCCCGCTGAAGGCGCACAAGCTGCTCGAGCGCAAGCCGCAGGACGAACCCGAGCAGAAGGGCGAGCGCCGCGTGACGGTCAAGGCGCCGGCCAAGCTGCCGTATATCGCGATGGCCTATCATGCGCCGTCGCTGCGCAAGGCCGACGACTGGGAACCGTATGCGCTGGAAATCCTCGCCGGTGTGCTCGACGGCAATCCGGCATCCCGCCTTAATCGCGAGCTGGTGCGCCGCGAACGCATCGCCGTTAATGTCGGTGCCGGTTACGACGCGGTCAATCGCGGCCCTGCCTTATTTGAATTCGACGGCACGCCGAGCGAAAGCCATTCCGTGGAAGACCTGGAACTCGCGATTCGGAGCCAGATAGACCAACTGAAGGACGAGGGCATCACCGAGGACGAATTGCAGCGCGTCAAGGCGCAGGTGATTGCCGCGGATGTCTATCAGCGCGACTCGATGTTCTACCAGGCGATGCAGATCGGCATGCTGGAAAGCACCGGACTGTCATGGCGCGATCTCGAGGATTTCCCGAAGCGATTGCAGGCGGTGACGGCCGAGCAGGTGAAAGCCGTTGCCAATAAATATCTGGTGGACGACCAGCTGACGGTTGCCATCCTCGATCCGCAGCCGATGGACGAAAACAAACCGCAAGCCCCGGAGGTGCTGCATGCGCACTGAATTTCTGCGGGCTTTTATCAACATGAACATAGTGGATGCGATGACTAGACTGTTTTTCGGGATTGTTGCGCTGGCCATGTCGGCAACCGTGCAGGCGGCGCTGCCTATCCAGCACTGGCAAAGCGCCACCGGCGCCAAGGTGTATTTCGTGGAAAACCACGACTTGCCGATACTCGATGTGAGCGTCAACTTCGCCGCCGGCAGCAGCTTCGATACGCCGGAAAAAGC
>DATHWE010000009.1:0-20438 GCA_035460905.1 Methylophilaceae bacterium
ATTCGCCACGATGCCGCGCGGCGTCGGCAGGCCATATTGTTGCAGCAAATGCTTGGCCTGATACTCATGCAAATTCATGGTGATTCCAAAGACAGGGGAAATGCTGCAATTTTGGCGGAAAACCCCCGAATAAGCCAGTGCTGGCGTACCCGAAATCGGCATTCCAATGGGCCGATGCTATAATCGACGCTCATTTTTACCCCATTCACGCCATGCGTCTCGTCATTCAGGGGCAGAATCTGCTGCCCGTACATCTTGCCCATCTTTCGTCGCTGACCGGCAATCGCACATTTCGTCAGTTGGCGGACCACGCCCACGTCCTGCCGGACACCGACCCCAATCCGGAGATTTCGGCATATTGCGAGACGCACATGATCGATTGTGCGTTCGTGCAAGACGAGCATACGCTGGACGATATCGGACTGGTAGTTATGGACATGGATTCCACGCTGATCAATATCGAATGCATAGACGAAATCGCCGATATGCAAGGGCTCAAGCCGCAGGTGGCGGCAATTACCGAGAGCGCGATGCGCGGCGAGATCGAGTTCGCCGAAAGCCTGCGCCGACGGGTTGCGCTATTGGCCGGATTGGACGAATCGGCATTACAGCGCGTCTATGAGGAGCGCTTGCAACTCAATCCCGGCGCGTTAACACTGCTCGACGCACTTAAGGCGCGCGGCATCAAAACCCTGCTGGTTTCCGGCGGGTTCACGTTTTTCACCGAACGGCTCAAGCTGCGCGTGGGGCTGGATTTCGCGCATGCCAACACGCTGGAAATCATCGACGCCAAGCTGACCGGCCGGGTACTGGGGGATGTGCTGGATGCGCAGGGCAAGGCGGACTGGCTGAACCGCATCCGCGAAAAGCTGGGATTGCGGCCCGACCAGGTGGTTGCAGTAGGTGACGGTGCCAACGACCTGAAGATGATGGCCGCAGCCGGGATAGGCATTGCCTACCACGCCAAGCCGGTATTGCGCGCTCAGGCCACTTACGCCATCAGCCAGGTCGGGCTAGACGGCGTGATCAATCTACTTACGCGGTAGTTTAAAAGCCCCTGATGCGCGAATAAGCGTCGATCTCGTCAGCGCCGGCATCCATGCTGCGTCCGTAGGCATCCTTGCCGCTGAACTGGAATACCAGATGCTTGGGATCGATGGTGGCATCGCCAGTGCTGTTCTGATTTATGGCGAAGGTCACGGTCGCCTGTAGCGTAGTCGGGTTATAAATGACCGATAACGGACGCTTGGCAATCTGCGCTTCCGTGCTGCTAACGAAACCGTTGGGGCTGTTGTTGTAATACCCGCCCGTGGCGCTTTTCGCTCTGGAAATCGTCCAGTTGCTCAATTCGGCGATGGAAGCGGGGTCCATCTGGGTGCTGAACTGGATATTAACCGAGAAGGTCGAGCTCGAACCCGGATCCGTCAGCTTGGCAGGATCCAGCATCCACACGGGTGTGTTCGGCCCAAACGTAATGCCGCCCTTGACGCCTTCGATGTAAAGCATTTTCGGCCGCGTGATTTCGAAGTTCAGGTCCGTGGCGTAAGCCGAACCCGCACTCTTCAATATTTCCAGCTGTCGGTTGGCGTCATCGTCGTTACCGAGGTAGGTGTAGGCCACGCCGAGTTCATAATTGGCCTGGTAGAACTGGGGCTTCAGCGTCAGCGCCGTTTTCAGATCCTGTACCGACTCCTCGTATCGGCCCTGCTTGTTATGCAGCGCGCCCAATGCGTAGTACACGTTGCCATCCCCAGGAGCCATGCGTTGCACCTTGCGGAATTGCGCTTCCGCCTCCTGCAATCGGTCGGTCTGTGCATATTGGATGCCAAGCGTATATTCGGGGAGCGGATTCCTGGGATCCAGCCGCGCGGCAGTCTTGAAGGTGACTTCAGCTTCGTTGTAGCGCTTGCCCTGCAAATAGGCGTTGCCGAGCTTGATCTGGGAATCAGACGAAGTAGGGTCGAGACTGATCAGGTTTTTGAATGCCTTGACCGCCTCGTCCACATTACCGAGCTGGAGGTTGATATTTCCGATGTGAGTGAGCGCAGTAGTATTCGTGGGGTCGTACGCCAGGGCTTGCCTGAAGGTGCTAATCGCCTCCTTCATCTGTTTGCCCTGCATCTGCTGGGCGGCGCGTTGCAACGCATACTGCGCCAACTGGGAACGCTGGCCGGACTGATCCTGCGACAGAATATCCAGGGGGTTGCCGCTGATGGAAAAAGGATCGGACGCCATCGCTCAAGGAGCTGCAGCAGCTGCCGGAGCAGGCTGCAGGCCAGCGGCAATATTGCGGTTGATCGCGATCAGGATATCCAGCTTGGCAGGGTCGGGATAGCTGATAGTGTCGAAGGTGCGCTTGTCGATGAAGGCAGAAAGGGAAAGCAGGTTGCGCTTGATTTCCATGGGAATCGGATTGCTCTCATTTGCCATCTCCGCCTGAAACACCGTCCACAGGCGCAGGTTGTAGCGCAGGCTTTCGTCCAGCACTTCTTCCCACCCCGGCGCATCCCAGTTCTGCTGCGCGGCCGCCAGGCGAGCTGCGGACTTGATCAGTAGGCTGGCTTCGAGCGCGCGCCCGTCCAGGGTAGCGCTTTCAACGTTCTGATAGGCTTTAAGCGGATTGTTGAACATGCTTGATTAACTCCTGTTCGAATGTCACTAATTTGCGTGCACACTTCATGGCCTGGTAATACCTGCCACAAGCCAAATCGTTGTTGATTTCGGCGACGTACTCAACCGTTGCCGGCGCCGCCACCAGAATCTCTTCGATCAGGCGCTGGTAATTCCGCTGGTAGACAGACAGATTGTTCCTGTCCATATACATCAACTGCACGCACAGATACACCTGCTTGCATGCCGAATCGGCCTCCTGCTCGGTCAATACATCCTTGCCCCGTAGCAGTGGGACGTCATTCAATATATTCAGTTCCGCCGGACTATCCCCATTCTGGACGACGGCACCGCCAATGAATACCTTTTCATTGGGTTTCAGGCTTAATTTCAGCGCCACCGCCAGACCTACAACTGAGCAAAAACGTCAGAAGCACCCACCAGCGGCTGGGCTTTGCCATTCAACTGGCCTGCCACCGCGACGCTGATCTCCTGCGCTTGCCGTTCGTCGGAAAAGCGCGGCAAGCCGGCACTGGCATTTTCAGCAGAGCGCTGCGCCTGCGCTTCGAGCGCTTCACGCGCGGTATCTACATCGTTGCGTACCGCCTGCACCGCCTCGCCGAACGCGAGCACGGCTGCATCGCTCGGCGCCTTGGCATCCAGAGGAGGAAACTCACTCTCGCGCGGGTAAAACACCGGCTCGAACTCGGACGTAACGGGCGGAACCACCAAGGACTGCATCTCTTTGCGCAATCCGTCGATGCTGTTGATATATTGCATCCGCTCTTCGTTGCCCGCCGGAAACGGTGGGTAATTTTTCACAGCGCCCACCAGCGACGCCATGCCATTTAGCAAATTTTCGGCCTGATCCAGGCTCTTGCCGGCATCGCGGATAGACTTCGCGACCTGCGCGGCAGTCTCCTTGTCATCCGCCAGGGCCGCAAAGGACTCGGCGGTGGAATTGATGCTCACCGTCTCCTGCTCTTCGGCCAAACCGCTTCTCTGCCCTTGAACCGCCGGTACAACTGGGCTTACATCCGGCCCAGTGGACGGGGCGAAACCGAGCGCGGCCAATCCCGGAGGATAGCCATTAGCTGCCACAGTTAATTCGCTGACCATATTATTCTCCCAATGAATAAGGCCGGGACTCGTCGAATTCGACCAGCCCCGGCAACATCATCAGCTATCCTTCAACTCGTTCTTAGAAGAGTCTCAAGATACCTTGCGCTGCTTGTGATGCCAACGACAGCGAAGTCGTGCCAAGCTGATTACGGGTCTGCAGCATCAGCATGTTGGCGCCTTCTTCGTTCTGGTCGGCCAGCGTCAGGTTGTCCGCGCCGGCTTTCTCGATGTTCACCATTGCATTGGTGAAGTCCAGACGGGCATTAACGATGGACAGGTTGCTCGACAACTTGGTGGATTGTGCTTCCAAGGTCGCCAAAGCAGTCGTGATACCGTTGCTGATTGCGGTCAGGTTGGCAGCCAGAGAGAACCCGCCATTAGCGGCCGAGCCGGCACCCGCACCTGCCACGAACGTAGAAATCGTTGCAGCGGAGCCACCGTCGATGGCGGCGGCCAACAGACTGAAGCCCCCCGCGCTACCCGTCGTGCCAGTTGTAGCCGAGGCCAGCAGGGCACTGAATTGTGCATCAAAGCCAGACAATGTCAGTTTATTACTGCCAGACTCGTTGAAGATGACGTCCAGGGATACCGAAGTACCATCGAGGAAGTTGGTGCCCTTGTACTTCGAGTCGTCGATCAAGTCATTGATTTCACCGACAATCGCGTTGAACTGCGAATACAGCGTGTCATAGCTCGAAGTGGAAGCCGTGGATGCCGTCGCAATAATACCGTTGGCGCTCTCGAGCAGCGCCTTGATGCCTTCGATACCAGCGTTGGTTGCCTTGATCGCCTGCACCGCTTCCGTCATGCCATCCTTACGGCTGGTCAGGTTGTTGGCACGGGTATTGTGCGCAGCAGCGCTAAAGAAGTTGGTCGGATTGTCCAGCGCGGTGTTGACCTTCTTGCCGGTCGACAAACGCTCTTGCGTCCGATCCAGCAAGTTATTGGTAGACTGCAGCGTGGTCAGGTTGGACCGCATTGCGGCGGTTAGGGTAACTTGAGTTGCCATTTTCTGCTCCTAATTCTTAAGAAGTGAACACGGGAATTTCTTTCCCGTCTGCATGAGCAATTGCGCTCACACCTCTTTTTCGGCAACACCTCCCCGAACTTTAGGGGAAAGGAAAATTATTTTCAGAACCTGAACAACGGCCGCCACAACACCTTATTCCGGCATCATTCGAGGGACTGAGCATCATCCAGCAGACGTCCCATGGCCTGCATCAGCCTCCCCGGATTACGCTGCAGCAAATCGGCGTAGTTCTGCCTGGCCTCTTCGAAATCGTGCTTGTACTTGACTGCTTTCTCGTAACAGAGCAGCGCCTCCGCAACCTGCCCCTCACTTTCCAGGATGACACCCAGATTGTTATGGGGGTGCGGGTCCGTCGGGTCGAGCTCCATCGCCTGGCGCAGGCAGCGCTTGGCTTCTTCCAGCTCTCCCTTGCCCGCCAGCGCGACCGCTAGATTGTTCAGAGCACTCAAGAAGTCGGGAGCCAATTGCAACGCGTGGCTGTATGCTGCAATGGCCTCATCTCCGCGGCCCAGCATGCGGAGTGCTTCACCCAGATCGTTCCAAGCCAGGGCATTCTCGGCATCGGCAGCGATGGCCTGACGCAGCCAGCGCTCAGCTTCTTCCCCCTCACCTCGTCCCACGCATAGCACACCCATGCCGTGCAGGGCGGCTGGGTATTCCGGAGTTTGCAGCAGGATTTCCCTGAACATCTCCCGCGCGCCGTCGACATCGTCGCCCATCATGCGGTCGTGTGCCTGTTCGATACGTTTGTTAAGCCTGACTTTCTCAAGAGGGTCGATTTTCATGATTGTTCCCGCATCACTGCTCTGCCGTCGCAAGAGCGATCTGTATATTTTTAACCACTTCGCCTCTGGCCTCGTGCAGACATTCAACCAGATTCGCGAAATCCCATTCGGCCTTGGCCAGCGCCTCGTCCTGATCCTTGATTATGGTGACCGCATTGTACGCCATGCTGAGCAGACGCGCGGCCGTACCGCGAAATACCAACGCGCACGGATCGTTGATATTGGATGGCCCCAGCGTCATCCAATGGATTGCTATCATCTTGTCGAGAACGTTGGACAAGGAATCTTGCGGTTCGGAGACGATGGCTTCGACCTGCGCGATAAAGGCATCGATCCGCTCCAGCAAGATCCGCTGCAGGACCTCCAGGTCGAACTCTCCGGCCTCGAACGTATTCATGACCGCTTCCACCGTCGCACGCTTGTCGCATCCGCCCGCCCAGCGTTCGTCGAAATCTGCTGGCAGCAACGGGATGGTGTGCTCAATCATTGCACCGTCATTCAGGTTGTACACCTTGGCGTCTGGGTAACCGCCTACCATAAAGCCCATCATTCTCCGAGCAAAGGCCAGTATCTTATTGGCATGGGCTTCGCCACCAAAGTTGCCAGGGACGACAATGTCGTTGCTGGGCTGGTGGGCGAGGAGCTTCTTGAGATGGTCTTCCTCGGGCAGCAGATTGACGTAGACCGTGTGCTGGGAGTGATGCTTTTCCTTGTCCTTACTCCCCATGTCCACGCCGAACAGGTAGATGTTCTTGAAACCCGCGCACAACGTATAGTCGATGGCGGTGTTGGTGACCGTGGGCTGTCCGCTCAGGATGACCCCGCTCGGCATACCGTCCACCTCAAGAAGGGCGCCCATGGTATCCGCTGCTTTCACGATCATGCCGCAACGGTCGAACATGCGGAACACCTCGGAATAGACCGGACTCAGTCCGATGAAATTAATACCCTTGAGAAACTCCATGTCATTGCTGATGGATTTGACAAGGATATCGGTGACGATGTCCTGCCGCTCCTTTTCGATATGGAAATCCGGCTTGATCCCCATTTTATGCAGAATGGAAATGGCGGTGCCGCAACTGAAGATGACCGCGCGGTCGCCATATTGACGCAGGAGCGGAATCAGGCCATCCAGAGAGGGGCCGGAACCGACAATGAACGCCACCGCATCCGGCTTGATCGCATTCGGCCGGGTAAAAACAGGGAAACGCTGCCGCAGGTTGTCGAACGTATGGCGGATGGTAATCAGTTCGTCGTCGAAATAACCCATGCCGAAAAATAGTTCCCAGAGCGTATCGACGATGGTCGTCCTGATGCTGGCCACCATTTCGGCATCGTCAAGCGCATAGAACATCGATGCGCCGTGAATAAAGAACTGGGGCAGCCCCTCGGATTTCAACATTGCCGCCGTCATGGATCGCGCGATTTTCTCGACGTCCGACTGCACGATGAAGATCAGGTCCGTCCCCTGCTCCATCGCCAATCTGCTCAGCAGCACGTAATCCTGGAAGAACACAGACAGCCGGAAGGCGTCGACGTCCGTTTCGATTACGATCAGGTGCCGTATCTTGTATTCGGCGAGCAGGCGGGGCAGATGCCAGCCGAGACGGCTGCCGAAAACGATCAGCAGCGGAATCTCCTTTTGGCCGAAGCTGGGATAACGGTTCAGGCCGCTGTTGTCGGGGTAGTGCTTGGCAAAATGCCGGGTTGCCCGATTGGGATACTCCGCGTCCAGCTTGGAGTAATGGAACACCTGGTGATCGCCGTGGCTGGGGTTCTCATAGAATTTGCGCATATTGTGGAAGGCCAGGATTTGCGGCCTGTCCTGCAGATCGGCGAATTGCTCGATGCGCCCCTCCATTTCCAGGATGTCGGTGGTGATGCGGCGGCTCTCGCCGTCGGCATAACGAATCACGAGATCACCCTGGTCGGAAATATCCACCGACGCCGTAGGGGCCTCGTCGAGCAGCATCTTGTGCTGCGGCATGTTCAATTCGAAAAACGCCGCGTTGGCGTCAGCCGTCGCACGCAACTTCTGGAGGTAGGCTTGCTGTAATGGCGTCATAAGGTCATCGCGAAAGGACTAGGGGAGATTGACTGGTAAAGCTAAGGTTAGCACCGATAGAGACTAACGGACAAGCCAAGCATGAGCGCATCCGTGCAACTTAAGCACGCCCGTATTCAGGCCCGCCTCCCGCTACTTAAAGAAAGTTGAAAACACCTCATCTGCACATTGAGAACGGGTGACCGTGTCGAGCAGCACATCGGTTTTGACGGACTGGATACGCGTCTGGCTTCCTTCGCTCGCACCACTTTCCCTGAGCAATACGGTGGCCGGGTGGTAGCCCTCGCCGGCAGGAATGGGCAATCGGCGCGGATGCGCCTGTATCTCGGAATAGAACTCCACATCGGCGCGATTCAGGGCCTCGATCTGCGGCCGCAATTCGGGAGCATCCAGCTTGTATTCGTCCATCGTGTAGTTGATCTTCCCCCCGACCATCACATTGGGCAAATTGGCGTAGGTCAGCAAGCCCTCGATCATGTCTGGAATATACTCGACCGTATCATATGCCAGGAAATCGCGCTCCAGTATGCCAAATGCGTGCGCGACATCCGGTCGGCTATCCAGCGTACCGCCGCAAAAATGGCGCACCATGGTGTTGCAATTCTCCGGCAGCGCTGCAAATTCCAGAAACTCTGCTGCCATAGGCTTTTTGCCGCCGCGCATGCAGTTGTAGGTATAGTTGGAAAGCACGCGGTCGAACGGGTCGCGGACCAGCGTAAACAACTGATACGGCGGTGCGGATTTGTAATCGAGATGCCAGCCGTAAGGAAGATGGGTACCCACCAGCCACAAGGAATTCACCCGTCCCATGTCCTCACGCGAGTCGATCCGGGCCATTTCGAATCCGGGAAAACGCGGGTGAGAAGCCTTCGTGAGTTGGGACAAGAGCAGGAGCGCGGAACCCACGGCATTGTAGACATACAATCCGCCCGTCTTGGGGATATGGTAAAACATCAGCCGCGGCACCTTCACGTCGGGCGAAAACGCACGGTTCCGCATCCACATCAAATTGTCCAATAGTTTCATTATTTTTAAATCTCAGCGTGTCGGGCGATGGAAAGATCAAGCATGGTTGGATTAGCGTGCAATTCAGCCTTAAAGCCATATTCTGGCGTGTATCCGAATTGGTAGGTTTCATTGCCGCATAAAAAATTGGCACTCGATTCCAACTCGTAATCAGTCATGGTTTCGAGTTCCGGAATGGCGTCCGGCACGGCGATTTCGAACAGGGATCGCAGGGAGGCATCCATGCCATGCGCGGCCGTCTTGAATATTTTTCCGTCGATATCGGACGATTCGACACGATGATAATCGACCTTCCGCCCCTTTCCCTTGAGAATTTCAACCACGCGATCCTTTTCGGCGATAGGGACAAGATCGTCGGCTACCGAATGAAATATACAGTGGCGGGACGCGGCCAGCGCCCATTGTCCGGGGTGCAACAAACTGCGAATAGCGCGGCGGGCATCCGAGAAATAAGCCGGCGCGAGCTCATCGAGTGTCCAGGGATAGGATGGAGTGAATGGGAAAATTACTTTGCTTTGCCCATAACTGATGTCCCTTTTTTGCTCCCCATCAAGCAACTCCTCCGTCAGAATATCGCGCAGCAAAACCCTTGCGAATCCTGAGTTGTCGATGACCAGCGAAAAGGTATTAGGCGCGTATTTCGACATCAGGTTGGCAATATATCCGCCATATGAAGAACCAAACAGGACAATACGTCGCCGATCAAATCGATGCGTTTTGGCCAACTCGCCAATCGCCATAAAATGATCAATCGCAGGCAGGAAACCGAAAGAGAGATACTCGGGGTAGAGAAATCGCAAAAATCTCTTCATGCTTACCGGTAGTCTATTAATCCCCTTAGCGCTTGCCCACACCACAAACTCGCTGATGGCATCTTGCGGATTGGTAGCAGAAGCAGGACTCCATCCATAATTGTCCCTCAAGTCCATTAGCAGACCCGGCAATTGGCCAAAATCGAATGGCTGGGGAGCTTTCCTGATACCGTGATAATTCACCGACATCACCACGCAGCCATAACGCTCGGCAATGTAAGGATTCAGCTTCTCGCGAAAGTATTCGTCATCGGCTGTCTGCCCATATCCCGGAATCGTAATAACCAGGGGCAGAGGCCGACTGCCGGCGTTCTTGGGACCGACAACGAAGGCTTCCACCTCTTGACGAGGGAGCCCCAGTTCAATATCCGGATGAGACTCGAACTTGAAACTGACAGCGCTCATGGCTGTCTCCGGTCAAAGCGCAAAGCCATCATCCACAATCAGATTCTGGCCAGTGATATAGCGCGACGCATCCGACAGGAGGAACACGAGCGTATTGCTGATGTCCTGCGGATCCAGCATGCCCTTCTCGTTGCAGTACGACTTGTAGGCTTCAAGGAAGGATTCGGGCTGTCGATCCAGGATGCCGCCCGGGCTCAGGCAATTGACGCGGATGCCCTTGCCCTTGAGGTACTGGGCCAGGTAGCGGGAGAAATGCAGGATGCCCGACTTGATGGCGGCATACTCCACCGAGTTGGTCATTTTGGTGCCCTTGTAGATATCGAAGCGCGGCGCGATGACGCCGTAGACCGAGGCCATGTTGACGATGTTGCCGCCGCCGTGCGTTTCGAAATAACGGCTGAAGCGCTGGGCCACGAGCAGGTAGCCGGCAAGGTGCAGGTTGAGGTTCTCGCAGAAATCCGCGTACTCGATATCCTCGAACTGCCGCCCGAAATTCGCATTGCGCGGATAGGCGTTGTTCACCACCGCATCGATGCGGCCATATTTCTCGTCCAGCGTTGCGATGAGGCCGTCGACCGAGGCCTTGTCGGTGATATCGAGTGCAGCCGCCTCGGCCCCGCCCGGGTATTCCCCCGCGATGCCTTCGGCCACTTCCTGCGCGGCCGCCAGATTCACGTCAGCCACGATGGCGATACCGCCCTGCGCCGCTACGGCCCGGCTGAAATTGCGCCCCAGTAGGCCGGCGCCGCCGGTGATCACAACGACCTTGTCATTCAGCACTTTCTTCCCTTTCCTTGCGATATTCGAGCAGGCATTCCGCCACCTTGAAATCCATGAGGGTGTCGATATCGACCGCCCGTTCGACCGGGATTCGCACCGCGCGCACCCGCCCTTCGAATATGTTCCAGGCCCGCATCACGAACTCCGGATCGGTGACATAGGCCACGGTGGTCACGTCGTAGACGTCCGGCGCGTCCTGGCGCCGCGTCAACACATCATTTTCCGGCGGAATCACAAGCTCGACGCAGCCGTCGGCACGCGCCTTCACCATGTTGAAATACGGATTGCGGTGCGGTTCGGCCACGGTGATGATGGTCTCCGCATCGCCCTGCTCAAACGCGTCCAAGCAGCGCTCCAGGTCTTCCGGCAAGCGCAGCGGCGCCGTCGCCGGCACGACGATCAGCACGTCCGGGTAAGCCCCTTCGGTTTGCTTCAGGTACTCCAACGCATGGCGCCATACGCCACGCTCCGGGCTCGTGTCCTGCGCCAGCTCCGCGGGACGCATGAACGGCACTTCTGCCCCATATTCGCGCGCGACGGCGGCGATATCCTCGGAGTCCGTGGACACGATCACCCGCTGAATGCGGGATACGGCCTTGGCATGGCGGATCGACCATGCGATCAGCGGGGTGCCCGCCAATGGGCGGATATTTTTCCCCGGCAAGCCCTTGGAGCCGCCGCGCGCGCAGATCAGGGCGACAATATTCATGCGTGTAGCACCTTGGCGACAGCACCGGCCGCCGAAGAGGCGCGCGCCGCCTCGATCACTTGCAGCACCGCCAGCCCGTCTTCACCGCTGATCATCGGCTGAGCCCCGGTTTCGACGCATTCCAGGAAATGCCGCCACTCGGCGAGATAGCTGTCGTCACGCTGCGACGGGCATTCCTCCAGCACCTCCCAGGCCGTGCCGCCCGGCGCATAGAACTCGACCTTACCCTCCAGCGCGTTCCAGCGCAGCGATCCGGCCTCGCCGATCGCGGTGCAGTTGCGGGTGGTATCGTGGCGGATGAAGTCGATGTCGACCGCAGCCACCAGCGGCCCGCGTTCGGTAATCTGGCGGAATCCCAGCAACAAATGCACAGTATCCTCGACGTCGATCTCCAGCACGCTCTGCCTGAGCAGCGCTGCGTTGACCCAGTCGATCTCGCCGAAGATCCAGCGCAGGAAGTCGATTTCGTGGCTCAGCTCCAACAAGGCCCCGCCGCCCAGCGCGGCCTGCGCGGAAACATTGCTACGGTAGTCGTTGCCGGGACGCCAGGACGGCAGGTACTGCCCCACTTCGGCGCGCACCGACAAAACATGCCCAACGCGTCCTTGCCGAATCAATTCCCGGAAACGCTGCAGTGCAGGCAGGAAGCGCATGTTGTAGGCCGTCATGAGGACAATGCCCCGGCGGCGGCATGCTTCCATCAATGCCGGCACGTCGCCGGCCGTGCTGGAAATCGGCTTCTCAACCAGCAAATGTATACCTGCTTCCGCCAACGGAATCGCCACCGACACATGATGGCTGGCGGGGTTGGCAATCACTGCGATCCGCGGCTGGAGCCGCAAAGCCTCTTCCAGGTTGGTCACGCAGTAGTCGATGCCGGATTCCGGCGTTGCGTCACTCGCCTGCCGCCGCAGCGCGATGATCTCGCACTCCGGTCGCAACTGTTTGATGACGCGGGCGTGCCGCTTGCCGATGCTGCCCAGGCCGACGATCAGGATACGATCCGCCATCAGGGCTGGGCTTTCTGGTTGGCGGCAGTGTAATCGTCGACTCGTCCGACATCCAGCCAGGGCTCATGCATGGGGTAAACCACGGTACGCAGTCCGCGCTCCTGCAGCTTGCCGAACAGCGTCGGCATATCGCAATGCTCGCCCTTGTGCATGTGATCCAGTACGCTTGGATCAAGCGCATAGACGCCAGCATTGATATGGCTCTTGATCACCGGCTTTTCCTCGAAGCCAACGATGTCCACGCCGCTCGTGCGCACCACGCCGAAAGGATGCTGCCACTCGTGCAGGCGCACTGCCATCGTCGCCATCGCGCCGTGATGGTGATGAAAATCCAGCAGCTCACCGTAATGGATATCCGTCAGTACGTCGCCGTTAGTGACGATCAGCGGCACTTCCGGCTTCGGTTGCAACAGTGCCAGCGCTCCGGCGGTGCCCAGCGGGGTTTCTTCGCGCAGGTAATCGATCCGGACCTGCCAGCGGCCGCCGTCGCCGAAATAGTCTTCTATCATGTGGCCCAGGTAATGCACCGCCAGCACGAAGCGCTGGAAACCTTCGCCCCGCGCTCGCTCGATGATGTGTTCCAGCATCGGCTTGCCGCCCACCGGCAGCATGGGCTTGGGACATTGCTCGGTATAGGGGCGCAGGCGCATGCCCTGCCCACCCGCCATGATCACCATGGTGTTGGCGCGCGTAAGCGGCACCAGCAGATCATCCCACACATGCAGCCCCACGACTCGCCGTTGGCCGTCCACCACGGGGAGCTGTCTTACCTTGTTCGCCTGCATCAACTGCAGCACCGTCTCACGCTCCAGCTGCGGCGGGACGAGCAAAGGCTCGCGATTGACGATAGGCTCAACCGGGCTATGCATGTCCATGCCTCGCAGCAGCCCGCGGCGAATGTCCCCATCGGTCAGCGTGCCGATCAAGCCGCCATCGGCATCGACCACCATGGCAATCTGCAAGGCGGATGCGTCCAGGCTCAGGATGGCCTGCTGCAGCGTAGCATCGGGCGCGAGCAGGGTTTTGCGCCACGGCTCGGTGAGCGCATGTTGGGCGCTCTCGCTCATACGACTGCCTGCCTGGTCATGGGGAAATTCTTCATCTCAATCATCGCGCAAGATCGTAAAAAGTTTTCTTCAGCAGCGTATCCAGCGGATATTCCTGCAGCACCCACACCACTTTCTCGCTCGCACCGCCCTCGCCGTAGGGATTGCGCACTGTCTCCAGCTCGGCCTGAAATTTCGGGGAGTATAACGTACGCAGGGCGGCGGCAATCGACTGCCGTTCCGGGGCGCAATCGATCACGCTGCCCGCCTTCAGTCGGCCGCGCTGGCGATCCCCGATGTTGATCGTGCCCTTGCGGAAGCTGGGTACCTCGGCCAGGCCGCTGGAGGAGTTCCCCACCACGCCGTCCATCTGGCGGATGCAGGAAAGGTAGCGCAACTGCCCCAGGGAAGTATAGGCGCGGGCGTTGGTATGGGTGGCGACGAACTGCTCAACCATGTCGATCAGGATGCGGCCGTCCGTGTCGGCGTTGGGCATGGTGAAAATCAGGTGCGTGTCTTCCAATTCTTCCAGTGCCGCCAGCAATTCGGCCATTTGCGCGCCGGCGGTAGATTTCTCCAAGGTAACCGGATGAAAGGTGACCAGCAGGTTTTTCGGTCCGAGCTTGAAGTCCAGCGAGGCCTCCAGCGCGGCGCGATCCAGCAGTTCAAGCCGCTGGATATTGTCGATACCCAGCCCCCCCACGAGAAACACTCGGTCTGGCGCCTCACCCAGTTGCACCACGCGTCGGCGATAGTCTTCGGCGGCGACAAAATGCAGATGGGACATCTTGGTGATCGAGTGACGGATCGCCTCGTCGATCGCGCCCTCGGTGGTCTCGCCGCCGTGCAGGTGCGCCAGCGGCAGACGCGCGACCATGGCTGCGGACGCGGCGGCAAAAATCTCGAAGCGATCGCCCAGCACCAGCACCAGATCCGGCTTGAGCTGCTCGAACGCCTCGCCGAAACCCATCAGTCCCAGCCCCATCGACTTGGAAATGCCGGTTGGCGTGTCCGAACTCAACAGCATCTCCACTTTGCGGTCGATGACGAAACCGTCTTTCTCGATCTCGCGGTAGGTCAGGCCGAACTCCGGCGACAGATGCATGCCGGTGGCAATGATCTGCAACTCCAGCCCGTCCGCCGCCTTGATCCCTTCCATGACCCAGCGCAGGCAGCCGTAGTCGGCGCGGGTGCCGGTGACGACGCAGATCTTGCGCCTCATGCCGTTCATCACTCGATGACGATGTAGGATTGGGTGGGGCTGAACTTGCTGTGCCGGATCTGGTAGCGATCCAGCCCCAGCACTTCCTTGAGCGCCAGCGTCTCGCCCGGGTAGTCCTTGTGGTTGAGCTCGTCGAAACCGATGATGCTGCCCTTGGTCAGCCGGTCCTTGATCGCGTTGAGGCAGGCCACGGTGGGTTCGTAGATGTCGAAATCGAAGTAGGCGAAGGCGACGATGGTCTGCGGGTTGCGTTTCAGGTATTGCTCGATGGAAACAACCGCATCGCCCTTCACCAGCTCATATTTCTTGATGTGCGAGATCGGGCTTTCCTGCTCATGGTAGTCGAGGATGCCGGCCAGGTATTGCTCGTAATTGTCGGTGACGTTGTAGGCGCCCACCTTGATGATGTCGGACTTGCCATCCTTTTCATCCACCGATGGGAAGCCCTCGAAGGTGTCGAAGCCGATGATCTTGCGGTTGTGGTTGAACGGCTCGTAGATGCCGCGCATGGATTCGTACAAGGCCATGTTGCGGCCCCAGCGCACGCCGAACTCCATGATCACGCCGTGCACGTCGAGGATCTGCTGGTAGATCTCGTTGACGAACAGCAGTTGCGACAGGTTCTGGCGACTCAGGAACAGGCCCAGGTTGGAAAATATCTCGCTATCCGGAATCGGGCATTCCTTGAAGCTTTTGATCAGGTTCTGGCGGATCGCCACTTCCCGTTCGGAAGCGTGCCACTTGACATTCATATCCGTTGAATCCTGGTTTTCGTTTTTCATGGTCTTGAATTCTCCGAGTTGTATTACGCCGCGCTAGTTGATCGCTGCAATGGTTTTCTGGCGCTCACCAGCCATTCAAATATATGCATTTCGCCGTTCCCATCCGTACGATATATCTGATCGATGCGAAGTTCGTCGAAATCGGCAAACAGGGTAGGCAGTTCCTCGCGCGAAAAAAAATGGGCGACTTCATTGCCGGCGCAGGGGCCGCTCGTGGGCTTGCTTACCGTGCCCGGCTCCAGCACCACACCACTTTCGCTGCCCGTGGTTCGTTCCGCGAACATCTTGCCGAAGAAAAGTCCACCCGGCTTGAGCACGCGTGCGATTTCCGCCAGCGTAGCGTTGATGGTCGACAGCGTATTCGCGTACAACGCGGCCACATCCACCACCGCGTCGAAATGCGCATCGGGCCACGGCAAGCGGGAAAAATCGCCAGCCTTGAGGTCCGCCGCCGGCAGGCCTTCCGCTTGCAGCCGCGCCTCGGCCTGGCGGATCGCGGTGGGCGAGCCGTCGATACCCGCTGCCGCATAACCTTCCCGCACGAGAAACCAGATATTGGGACCGGGGCCGCAGCCGATCTCGAGCACGCGCACCTGCGCTCGGTCCGGTACGTTGCGGAAATTGCGCGCGATGAAACGCACCAGCTCTTCCGGCGGGTAGGCGCCCCAACCGCGCCGGGCAAATATGTTTTCCCAGTAGTCGAGGGCTTCGGCCGAAGATGGCGTGCTTTGCATATCAGTTCAGGTCGTAGAATTGAAAACGGTTTTGCGGAATGGGGATCCCCGCTGCGGTCATCACCTCCCGCAACTGCCGGTAAGCGTCGCGGTCCCATATCGTACCCCCGATACGCGACGGGAGCACGCCTTCCGGGGCATAGGCCTTCTTGAACTGAAAAATGCCGTCATCGGGATGCGTGCCGCCGCCGAGCAGGAAATACTCGCAGCCCATCGCTTTCAAGGTGCGGATGATCTCCCATTTCAGCATCGGGTTGGCCGACAAGGGCAGCGCTTCGCGGCGTGTGCCGCCGAGAAAGGAATGCGCGTATTTTCCGTGCAGCAGCACCAGCTCGCAGGACACGATCTGGTCGCCGGCCACGGCATAAAAGAAATGGAACTGGCCGGGAATGGTGCGGCACAGCGTCGCAAAATACTCCGCCGAGAAATAGTAGAACTCGCTCGCTGCATTACGCGCCATGGTGGCGTGGTAGATATCGAGAAAATCCTTGAGGTGCTTGTCGTCCGCTTCATCGAAGCAGCGCACCTCGTTGCGCTCGGCCTTGCGAATATCCTTGCGCACGGAGGGCTTGAACGATTCCTGGATCGTCTCCAGCGGCGGACGCAGGTCAACCACCACGAAACCGCCGATGTCCATCACCTTGGTCTCAGCGGCAGCGTTGGCTTCGTTGGCCATCACCGGGTGGTAGCGGTCGAAGCCGCAGACGATGTTGTTCGCCCGGCAGTAGTCGGCCATCGCGACGTGGAAGTCGGCCAGCGTCTCTGCACCGGCCCCGGTGGAGACCAGGCCGCCTCGACCATACAGGCCGGTGATGTCGTAATGGCCAGAAAATTCGTTAAATGGGGTCAGCCGGCCGAGATTGCGCTTGGCGAACGGGTACAGCACCGCCGAATCGTCATCCCACAGCGCGGCGCACAGCACCTCGTCCTCCCGGTTGAGCGTACCCTGGCACAGCCGCGCGAACGACGGCGTGTAGAACACGTCCCGCTGCTCGGGCGGCAGGCGGTCGAATAGCGTGGCCCATTCAGCATGGTCCGGGGTGAGGATGGAAAAAGCCATGTTTCCTTTTTCTTGTTGTTGCCGAAGCTCAGTCGTGCTGCAGCATCGGCCAGGTGATCACCGTATCTTCGGTGACGTCCCGCGTCAATCGGCTACCGATCACCAGTTCGAGATAGCGCGGCGCGATGCCGTCGACCACCTTCTTGAAACACAGGTCCTGCATGCCAAGCACCGTGCCGGCAGGCAAATCGCGCACGGCGACGAGGTAGCGGCGGAACGCTTTGCGGGTGTTCTCCTCGCACGACATGATGCGCTTGTGGCCGTCGCCGATGGCGGCACGTACGCTGCGCAAGGTCTCGCAGTAGAGGCGCATTTCCTCTGGGTCGAGCGAGGCCTGGTGGTCCGGGCCCTCCATCGTCTTGTCCAGCGTCAGGTGCTTTTCGAACACGCGCGCACCCAGCGCCACGGCGGCACAGGCGGCGGCCGATCCCGTGGTGTGGTCGGAAAAGCCCACCGGCAACCCGAACATCCCCGCCAGCACCGGGATCGCGGCCAGGTTCATCTGCTCCATCGGCGCGGGATAGGACGACACGCAGTGCAGGATGATCAGCTGCGGGTTTTCCGCAACTATGGTTTCCACGCCCTCCGCCAGCTCCGACAACGTGCAGGCGCCGGTGGAAAAAATCACCGGCACGCCGAGCCGCGCGACATGGCGCAGGAAGGGCGTATTGGTCACGTCCTGCGAGGCGGTCTTCATCAATTCGACGCCGAGTTTGGCGAGGAAATCCGCGCTGTCGGTCTCGTCCGGCGTGGAGAAGAACAGGATGCCCTGCTGCTCGCAATACTGCTTGATCTTGCCGAAATCCTCGAAGCTCAGCTCCAGCTTCTTGATGGTTTCGTACTCGGATTCCGCCGCATGGGTAGTCTGCACCTGATAGTCGGGCTTGATCGACTTGTCGCGGCTGTAAACCTTTTCCGTTACCCAGGTCTGGAACTTGACCGCGCTGCAGCCAGCCTGCACCGCCGCATCCACCAGCCGGAAGGCATTTTCCAGGCTGCCGTTATGGTTCACCCCCGCCTCGGCGATGATAAAGAGATTGCGTTCGGCGTCTGCAAGAAAAGTCTGGAAATCCATAAGTCGGCCTTGATTCCGATTCAAATAAGGTTGAGCTGCTCCACGATATACCACATCGCGTCGGCAGAAATAAACTCGCTGACGGGTATCAGCACGTGCTCGCGCAGAAATGCCGACTCGACGGCGAAATGCGCTTGCCGGTCCGCAGGGATGAAATCCCATTTATCCTGCAAAGTCGACAGCAGTATGCCGCGCGCGAACAGGCATTCCAATATCTCGTCGCGCCGTTCGGCCGCTACCCGCGCGGGAACGCAGAATGGTACCGCCCCAGCCGGCAACTTGGGGTACACCAGCGTAAACGCATTCGACTTCAGCCCCTCGTACAGAATGCGGCTGTTGGCCTGGCGCTGTTCGATCAGTGGGCGATATGGGAAGGAAGCTTCCGCCTGCCGCGAAGCAGCGCTCTGACGATGCGGACTCAGATCGCCATTGATCACAGCGTAATAGCGCTCGTAAGTTGCGCCCAGTACCTGCAGCGCTTGCCGCGCTTGGGCGGGGTCATCGCAAGCGCTTAGTTCCGCGGCGGCTTGCAGATGGTCGCGATACGCAGCCTGCGCCCCGTCCGGCAACTCGGGCAGCGCCGCCTCGTCGATAGCCACATCGATGTCCGCCCGCCGGCTGAGCAGGATAGCCCCGTCCACCACCGGCAGGAACTTGTTGAGCGAATAGAGCGCGAGGTCGGCGCCCTCCCCCAGCAAGCTGCCATTCACCACCGTGAACGGCGCATGCGCGAGGTCGTCGACCACGATAGCGTCGTGGCGAGATAACACAGACGACAGTGCTTCGGAACGGGCGGGAAACCCGAAATAATGGATCAGCATCATTATCGCCTGGGCGCCGGCCTGTTGCAGCAAAGTGGACACATCTTCGACGTTCGGGCGCAGGTCGGGCTGCAACCGGTAAAACACGATCTCGAACCCGGCCGCGCGGAAGGGCTGGATCACGCCTTCCGCCACATAGGCCGGCAAAAGTATCGTTTTGGCGCAGGAGGATGGTAAGCGCTGGATGAGGTGCAGCAACGCGCTACGCCCGGTTGCCAGCCGGCAAAGAGAAGCATGGGGACGAGGCAGCGGGAAACCTTCGCTGCCGCTTGCTGCCTCAACGGCGTGGCGGAATAAGGTCAGCATGCGCCCAGAAGCGCGCTGCTCGGCAGATTGACCACACGCCGCTCCAGTGACTCCGCCACCGGCAACTCCATACTTGGGCACGCGAGATACGGGGGCAGGCGGCTCATCAGTTCCCATACCGGCCGGGTCATCAGCCCGGCGTCGTTGGTGGCTTGCAGCAATTCATCGCGCAGGTCGGCGGCAGACTTTTCCAGCAGCAGCGTCTGCAGCCAGTAGTTGCTGCGGCAGCCCTCGGGCTCAGCGAGGATACGGGCTTCGGTAATATCGGCAAAGGCGGCTTGGTAGCGCTGGTACAGGCGACGCTTGGATTCCACAAAGCCCGACAACTGCTCCAGCTGCGCGCATCCCAGCGCAGCATTGATGTTGGGCAGGCGGTAGTTATAACCGGTTTCGTCGTGCACATAGGCCCAGCGGTGCGGCACTTTGGCAGTGGTGGTTAGGTGTTTGGCGTGCTTCGCCAGCTCGGGGTCGTCGGTCAGGATGGCGCCGCCGCCGCCGGTGGTGATCACTTTGTTGCCGTTGAAACTGAGTACGCCCATGCGGCCGAAGGTGCCGGTATGCTGGCCGTGCACCGTGCTGCCCAGGGATTCGGTCGCGTCCTCGACCACTTCCAGCCGGAAGTCGCGCGCCAGCGCCAGTACACCCTCGATATCCAGCGGATGGCCGAAGGCGTGCATAGGGATCACGGCGCGGATCACGCGGCCGGTGGCCAGGTTGACGCAATGGCCATCGCGCAACTCCGTCGTGGCGCGCAAATACTCGCGCAAGGCTAGCGGGTCCAGGCCCAGCGAGCGCTCCTCGCTGTCCACGAAATGTGGAATCGCCCCGCAATACGCCACCGCATTCGCGGTCGCAACGAAGGTCAACGCGGGCACCAGCACTTCGTCGCCCTCCTGTACGCCTGCCAGTTGCAGCGCCACATGCAGGGCGGCAGTGCCATTGACTACGGCTACTGCGTGGCGGGCGCCGGTAAAGGCGGCGAGATCGGCCTCGAAACGGTCGACATAGCGGCCTACCGAGGAAACGAAGGTGGAATCC
>DATHWE010000010.1:0-7382 GCA_035460905.1 Methylophilaceae bacterium
GCCGGCCCGAACACGCCCATCAAGTTCGAAGGGCTGCAATTCATCTATTCCAAGGACGGCAACAAGAAACTCTACGGCTTCATGACGCGCCCGGTAAAAGAATATCGACACGAGCCCGACCGCGCGGACCAGGCACAAAGCTTCGGCGGATTTTATGCAAGTTGGCCACTAGCCGGAACAGGCTCCAGCCTGGATGTCTACTACCTTGGCTATCGGAATGAAGAGGCAAGCTATGTCGATGCCCAGGGCAAGGAAGACCGCCACACGTTTGGCCTCCGCTGGTTCGGGAAATCCGGCCGATGGGATCACGACTGGGAAGCGGTCGCCCAGCTGGGCGAAATCGGAGACCAGAACATTGCGGCCTGGACCTTTGCTTCCGATACCGGCTATACATTCGAAGACCTGGCATGGGCGCCGCGCATAGGCTTGAAGGTGGACACGGCCAGCGGCGACAGGCATCGCAACGATGGGAAACTTGGAACCTTCAATCCGCTCTTCTTCCGGGCGAATTATTTCAACGATGCCGCCTTCTTCCGTCCGGCGAACCTGACAGACGTCCATCTTTCACTTCAGATTCAGCCGCGGGAAGACCTGACGATCACGCTGGGAAGCGATGCGATCTGGCGGCAAACGAAGCAGGATGCGATTTACGCGACAGGCGGTGCCGTATTGCTGCCGGCCACAGGTGCCTCCAGATATGTCGGGACGACCGCAGAAGCAGCCGCTCAGTGGAAGCTGAACCGGCACCTGGTCGCGACTGTTTCCTATATGCACATGTTCACGGGCAGCCATGTGGACGATACCGGCGGAGGGGATATCGATTACCTTGCCACCTGGATCAGTTTCCTTTGGTAATTAACAAAACGTTTCAAATAATTCATTACGGAGATCCATATGTCCATCGCTGTTGAAACCGATGAAAATGCGACCGTCGTCATTACGCATCACGTTCGCGCAACCCATGAGAGCGATTACGAAAACTGGCTGCAGGAGATCGTTCCGGTGGCGAGTTCCCAACCCGGTCATCTAGGTGCCATGATCATTCGCCCGGTCCCCGGGGCTTCTTCCACCTATACCGTCGTGATTCGTTTCGATACCCGGGAACATCTCGTCGCCTGGATGAGCTCCAAGGAGCGCGCCCGGCTAATCGAGAAGGTGCAACCCTGCCTCGTAGAGGAGGACCGTTATCAGGTGCAGAGTGGACTGGATTTCTGGTTCACACCGGAAGGTGTGAAGCCTAAAATTCCGAAAAAGTGGAAGCAAAGCATAGTGACCTGGTCTGCCATTTACCCCCTCGTACTGGGCGTTACCTTGCTTGTGAGCGCACTTTACAGATCTCTCGGCATTCCGACTCACTACTACCTGAATACGCTGTTGATCACCGGCATTGTCGTTTTGTTGATGGTTTACATCGTCATGCCGCGATATACAAAGCTGATACATCACTGGTTATACGATTAATGATGTTTTGCTGATTTAAGGCGGCAGCAACTGCTGGTGCAACACTTCAATCCGTTGGTAACTTTGATGGTCAATGAATATCACAAACACATGGTATTAATAGTTAAGGTCTTCCGGCAATTTGTTTGGTTGACCCAATCCCACCAATAAAAACGGCCTCCTGAACTTGAGGCCGTTTTTATTGGTGTAGATTTGACTGGAACTTCAATACAGTCGTGCTTAGTCATGAATACTTTCAGATCTAACCGTGTCAGGATTCTTTACACCACAACGTCTCGAAAGCAGATTTTATGTTCCAACCCATTGTTTATATGACCGGAATATTCGAATGGCATAGTCTTTGCGGATGAATAATTACCATGATGATCAAGATTAGCAATAAGAAATATGCTTGCATTCAGTTTTCATCATGGCTTGGGTTGGGGGATGCGCCGTGGAAATTTTATATTGGTCTGCCGGACTGCTGATCTATCTAGTTTTGATCACATTAATTACCAAAATATTTAGCCAAAACAACATCAATCCGGATCGCAGAAGAATGGATAGGCGGCAGAGTACGGAGAATCGAAGAAAGAGCCAACGCGATGCGGGGGACGAGCCCCGGCGCGTGAAAGAAAGGCGTTCGTTTTCTCGCAGTCTTCCTGCTTAGGGATGCCACTGCGAAAGATCATTCAGAATATCTTGTTGACTTCAACCCAATAAAAACGGCCCGCATAAGCGAGCCGTTTTTATTGGTCCGCCATCGGATAGAGAGTGAAATTGTCTGGCCTGAATAGCAACCGACCGAAATCGCCGACTCCGTACATTTATGGGCGTCGCACCTATTTATGGGATTGCGGATAAATTGATTGTGGCGACTACATTACTCGTTTATATTTCCTCCCCATAAGAGCTACCCCAACGGCGGGGTCGCCATCCGGACAACGACGTCCATAACCTCAGTGATTCTCATCGCTGTGGGTTATGGACGTTTTTTTTCGTCCATGCGTACCGTAAAAAAACTAGTCGGCAAAGATCGGCGAGAGCGGAGGAGAAACGCAATGCATTTGAAAAGTTACGAGGCAGATTTTTCATCAACCGAGCGGCGCTGGCTGCCGTGGCTGGGCGCGACCGGGAAGCTGCGCATGGGTTGGTCGTGCTGGCTGAATCGCGAGACTTACCCGGTAGTCGAGAAAACGTTTGAAGGCATTGCGAACACCCGGCGCCACCATCTTATCCATTGGGCGGATGGCAATTGGGAATTCCTGGGGGCGCTGGCACGGCAAATCGGTGAAGAGCAGAACGACAACCTTCAGCCGCTGCTGACGGAGTGGCTGTCGCATGCGGAGGATTATTCCGAGCTGTTCGTTGTCGACACTGCCGGCAAAGTGCTCGCTTCCACTTGCGCCAGGCATATAGGCAAGAACGACCTGAACCCCAAGGCATTGTCGGAAGGCCTGAAAGCGCGCTTTCTGCATGGGCCTTACCTTGACCCGCTAACGCAGGACATCGGCCCCACTTCCTCCAAGTTTCACGATGCGGTGACGCTGATGTTCTACCAGCCCATCGTGCGCAGCGGAAAAACCGTGGGCTGCCTGTGCGGGCGCATTCCCAACGATGCGATGAGCGACATCATCCAGCGCGAGGCCGGGCATGTTTACCGCGATTCCGGCGACAATTACGTTTTCATGGTCGAATCCCGCTTCGACCCTGCCATCAAACCTGGCACCGCGCTCTCACGCTCGCGCTTCGAGGACGGCGCATTCACCGGCGGCGATAATCTGAAAAGCGGTGTTCGCACATCTTTCGGCACCGTCAAGGTCAGCAACCATACCGAGCTGGAACTGCGCTTTACCGACCCTGCGACCAACGACCTCCACCCCGGCGTGCGCGAAACCATCCGGCGCGGGCAGAACCTCTTCGTCACTTATCCCGGCTATCCCGATTACCGTCACATCCCTGTCGTCGGCAAGGGGCTCACTTTCGAGATGCCCGGCTCGCCCGACCGCTGGGGGATGATGTGCGAAGGCGACCTGGAGGAAGCCTATCGCCGCCGTCCGCTGCCTTACCGCATGATCAAACGGCTGGCGGTCATCGGTATTGGAAGTGCGGCTCTGCTGTCCGGCGTCTGGTTTTTTCTGCATCCGGCACTGATCGACATGCTGGTATTGGCACAGGTGACGTTGGTTGCGGCCATGCTGCTGTTCCATTTCACCACGCTCAGGCCGCTATCGAAGCGTTTGGACGGTATTTCGCATTTCCTGCTGGATACCGCCGAATGCGGCGGTTCGCTTGAACGGCGGCTGGACTGGGATACGCTGGTGAACGACGAAATCGGCGATATCGGTCGCTGGACCAACAGTTTCGTCGACAAGATCGACGATACCGTGAGCAGCGTACTTGGCGTGGCCGAGCGCGTGGGGGCCTCGGCTTCGTCATTAAGCAAAATTTCGGCGAAAGTGGCAGAAAGTTCGCATCACCAGAACAACTCGGCGACGGCCACCGCAGGTGCGGTGGAACAGATGAGCGCCAGCATCGCGCAAGTTTCCTCGCATGCCAACTCCACCGAAGAAATTTCACGCAACGCCAGCGATCTCTCGGAGGAAGGCAAACACGTTGTGCGTGATGCCATTCACGAAATGCAGAAGACTGCGGGGTCCATCGCGGATCTCTCCAGCCTGATTTCCAATCTCGACCGGCGCTCGGACGAAATCAGCGTGATCCTAAACGTCATCAAGGAGATCGCCGACCAGACCAACCTGCTCGCACTCAACGCCGCCATCGAGGCTGCGCGCGCCGGCGAGCAAGGGCGCGGTTTTGCCGTGGTGGCCGATGAGGTTCGCAAGCTGGCCGAACGCACCGCGCAATCCACCACCCAAATCACCGGGATGGTCGGCACTATCCAGGATGAAACGCAGCGCGCGGTCGAAACCATGCAAGTCTGCCGCGACCAAGCCGAGCGCGGCGTTGCACTAGCCGCGCGTGCCGGCGAATCGCTGGAAAAAATCAATGGCGGCGCTGATCACACACGAAGGATGGTAGGTGAAATCGTCATGGCGACGCGCGAACAGAGCAAAACCGGCGCCGACATCGCACAGAACATCGAGCAGATCGCGCGCATGGCCGGTGAAAACAATGCGCAGGTGCAGGATGCCTCGCGTGCCGCTTACACGCTGGAACAACTCGCCACGGACTTGCAGAAAGCGGTGAACAAGTTCTCGGCCTGAGGCGGTTTCCGGCATGGCACCCCTCCCTTCGCCCGAGCACTAACCTGTAGCGCCTGCTTTCGGCGGATAACGCCTTCGGCTCATCCGCCCTACGGCTATGTCCGCATTAGTTGCGACTTAAGCATGACATCGTCATCGGCATGATGTTTAATCGAACCATTGCCGCTAACGATTGACTATGCTTGACCATGAGAACTCTTTTTAACCGTACCCCATTGCTGAACGGCTCCGATGCCGAACGCAAACGCCAGGAAATCCGCGACTACTTCCATGCCACATGCGACCGCTACGAGCAGTTGTTCGAAACGCTCGCCAGCGACGAGGCTTTTTACCGCAAGCCGATTGCGCTGCGCCATCCGCTGATTTTCTACTTCGGCCATACCGCGACTTTTTTCATAAACAAGCTGGTGCTGGCCGGGTTGGTGCCGCAACGTCTCAATCCCGATTTTGAATCGATGTTCGCCATCGGCGTCGATGAAATGAGCTGGGACGATCTCGACGAGACCAATTACCCATGGCCAACCGTGGCCGAGGTGCGCGCTTATCGCGCCGAGATGCGCCGCGTGATCGACGGGGTGATCACAAACACGCCGCTCACGCTGCCCATAGATTGGAATCATCCGTGGTGGCCTATCCTGATGGGTATCGAGCACGAGCGCATCCATCTCGAAACCTCCTCCGTCCTGATCCGGCAACATGCCCTGCACTACGTGAAACCACACCCGGAGTGGCAGCCTTGCCGCATCAGCGGCGAAGCGCCGCGCAACGATGTTGTCGACATCCCCGCCGGGCCGGTCAAGCTCGGCAAACCGGCGTCGGACCAAACCTATGGCTGGGACAACGAGTACGGCAGCCATGAGGCGGAAGTGCCGGCGTTCCAGGTCAGCCGCTACCTGGTCAGTAATTATGAATTCCTCGGTTTCGTCGAGGCCGGCGGATACGGCAACGACAGCTACTGGGAAGACGAAGGCCGCCACTGGAAGGACTACACCAAAGCGCAGCATCCCACCTTCTGGGTACCCGACGGCAGCGCCTGGCGGCTGCGGTTGATGTCGGAAGAAGTCGCGATGCCGTGGGATTGGCCGGCAGAAGTCAACTACCACGAGGCCAAGGCCTTCTGTAATTGGAAAAAAGCCGAAACCGGCCAACCTGTGCGCATGCCGACCGAAGATGAGTGGTATCGCCTGTATGAGGTTTCCGGACTTTCGGAAGTCCCGGCGGACGGCCCTGCCGCCGCGAACATTCATCTCGACCATTACGCCTCGTCCTGTCCTGTCACCCAATTTCGCCACGGGGCGATGTACGATGTGGTCGGCAACGTGTGGCAATGGACGGAAACACCGATCTATCCGTTCGACGGCTTCAAGGTGCATCCGCTCTATGACGACTTCACGGTACCCACTTACGACAATCGCCACAACCTGATGAAGGGCGGCTCGTGGGTTTCATGCGGCAACGAATCCTTGAAAAGCGCGCGCTATGCCTTCCGCCGCCACTTCTTCCAGCACGCCGGATTCCGCTATGTGATTTCCGATAACAATCCTCCGGATGCGATGCCCGCCTCGCATTACGAAACCGACAAGATGCTGTCGGAGTATGCCGAATTCCATTACGGCGACACTTATTACAACGTACCGAATTTCTCCAAGGCATTGAGCGAAATCGCAATCGCGGCCATGCAAGGCAAACCTGCGCGCCGCGCGCTGGATCTCGGCTGCGCCGCCGGACGCGCGACCTTTGAATTGGCGAAGCATTTCGAGCAAGTCACCGGCATCGACTTCTCGGCGCGCTTTATCGGGCTGGGCGTGCAACTCGCGCAACAGGGCGTGTTGCGCTACACCCTCGCCGACGAAGGCGAGCTGGTGTTCTACAAGGAACGCAGGCTGTCCGATCTTGGGCTGGATGATGTGCGCGACAAGGTGGAGTTCTTCCAGGGCGATGCCTGCAACCTGAAACCGCATTTTGCTGGTTATGACCTGATCCTCGCCGCCAACCTGATCGACCGCCTCTACAGCCCGCGCAAGTTCCTCGGCACCGTGCACGAGCGGCTCAACCCCGGCGGCATCCTGCTGATCGCCTCGCCCTACACCTGGCTGGAAGAACACACCCCTCGCGAAGAATGGATAGGCGGATTCAAGCAATCCGGTGAAAACATGAGCACGCTCGACGGGCTGAAAATCGAACTCGGGCCACATTTCCGGCTGGTGCAAGGTCCGCTGGAAGTGCCCTTCGTGATCCGCGAAACACGCCGCAAATTCCAGCACACAATCTCTGAAGTCACGGTATGGGAGAAAGTGCGTTGAGTTTCGATTTCGACCGCGTAATTCCGCGCGAAGGCACAAGTGCGCTCAAATACGATGGCCGCGAAGCCTATTTCGGCACCAGCGCCGTGCAGCCGCTGTGGGTGGCTGATATGGACTTCGCTGCGCCCGAAGCCGTCACCCGCGCGCTGATGGCACGCGCCGCGCACCCCATCTACGGCTATACCCTGCCGCCAGAGGGTGTGTACGCCTCACTGATTGACTGGATGAAGACGCGCCATGCATGGGCCATCCAGCGCGAATGGATCGTTCTCGTGCCCGGCGTGGTGCCTTCGCTCAATGCCGTGGCGATGGCCCTGACGGAACCGGACGAAGGCGTCATCGTCCAGCCGCCGGTGTATTTTCCGTTTTTCTCGGCCGCCACAAAAACCGGGCGGCGGCTGGTGCAGAACCC
>DATHWE010000011.1:0-3118 GCA_035460905.1 Methylophilaceae bacterium
CAGGAACTCGGCGCGCTGAAAGCCTTCCGGCAACGTTTCGCGCACGGTCTGCTCGATCACGCGCGGGCCGGCGAAACCAATCAGGGCCTGAGGCTCAGCAATGATGATGTCGCCCAGCATCGCAAAGCTGGCCGAAACACCACCCATGGTCGGATCGGTCAGTACCGAGATGAATGGCAGCTGCGCCTTGCTCAATTGCGTTAACGCGGCGCTGGTCTTGGCCATCTGCATCAGCGAAAACAGGCCTTCCTGCATGCGCGCGCCGCCGCTGGCGGCGAAACAGATGAAAGGCGCTTTCTGCTCGATGGCAGCCGATACACCACGCGCGAATCGCTCGCCGACGACCGAACCCATGGATCCGCCCTGAAATTTGAATTCGAATGCGGCAGCCACTACCGGGACTGTCTTGATGGCGCCCTGCATCACCACCAGTGCATCGGTTTCGCCGGTATCCGCCTGGCTGGCCTTGATACGATCGGCGTAACGCTTGCTGTCCTTGAACTTGAGCGGGTCGAGCGGCGTAATTTCGGCGCCGATTTCAAAGCGGCCCTCCGCATCGAGCACGAAATCCAGGCGGGTACGCGCCGATATGCGGTTGTGATAACCGCACTTGGGGCAAACTTCCTGGTTGTTCTCGAGGTCGGTGCGGTAAAGCACGGCTTCGCAGGAAGAACATTTGCTCCACAGCCCTTCCGGCACCGTCTTGCGGTTGGCGCCGAGGCCGCGTTTGATTTTGGGGGGAAGAAGTTTCTGTAACCAGCTCATGATTGCCTTTTAATTCGAATCGATCGCGGCGCGCAACTCTTGCGTCAGCTTGGCAAGGTTGGCAGCCACGTTCTGTTCGTTGGAGTTTTCGACTTCCTGCACCATGCGGCTGCCGACGACCACGGCATCCGCAATCTCGGCAACAGCCTTGGCCGTAGCCGCATCGCGCACGCCGAAGCCGACGCCAACCGGCAGGCTGGTCTTGCCACGGATGGCGGCCACCTTCTCGGCCACATCGGCGAGATCGAGGTTTGCAGCTCCGGTCACGCCGCGCAGGGAAACGTAATAGATGAAGCCGCGCGCGGCCGCAACGACCGCTTCAACGCGCTCGGGAGCTGAGGTCGGTGCCAGCAGGAAAATCGGATCGATATTGTATTGTGCGAGGTGCTTGAATGCCTCGCCGCTTTCCTCGGGCGGGAAGTCTACGGTCAGCACGCCGTCCACACCCACTGCCGCACAACGTTGAGCAAATTGCGCCCATCCCATCGCTTCGATGGGGTTGCCGTAGCCCATCAGCACCACTGGCGTATTCGCATTTTGCTGACGGAACTCCGCCACCATGTTCAGCACGTCGCGCAAGCCGATGTTGTGCACAAGCGCACGTTCGGAAGCACGCTGAATCGTCGGACCGTCCGCCATCGGGTCGGAAAACGGGACGCCCAGTTCGATCATGTCGGCCCCGCCCTGCACCAGCGCGTGCATCATCGGCACGGTTTGCTGGGGGTTGGGGTCACCGGCGGTGATAAAAGGGATGAGCGCCTTGCGCTGTTGGTTTTTGAGTTGATCGAAGACAGTCTTAATACGACTCACAGCGTGATTCCCTTGATACGTGCAACAGTGTTCATGTCCTTGTCGCCGCGACCAGACAGGTTGACCAGAATCACCTTGCTCTTGTCCATGGTCGGTGCAATCTTCATGGCATGCGCCAGCGCATGACTGGATTCCAGCGCGGGGATAATACCCTCGAACCGGCAAAGCGCGTCGAAACCGCCGATCGCCTCATCGTCGTTGATCGCAACGTATTGGGCGCGATGAATATCCTTGAGTAGGCAATGTTCCGGACCGACGCCCGGATAATCCAGGCCGGCGGAAATGGAGTGGGTTTCGATAATCTGGCCGTTCTCGTCCTGCATCAGGTAGACCTTGTTGCCGTGCAGCACGCCCACCTTGGCATTCGCGGTCAGCGGAGCCGCATGCTGACCGGTGGCAATGCCATGGCCGCCAGCTTCGACGCCGATGAGTTGAACGCCCTCTTCTTCGATGTAGGGATGGAACATGCCGATAGCATTGGAGCCGCCGCCGACACAGGCAATCACCACGTCCGGCTGGCGCCCGATCATTTCGGGCATTTGCACCTTGGCTTCATTGCCGATGATGCACTGGAAGTCGCGCACCATCATCGGGTAGGGGTGCGGACCGGCCGCCGTACCGAAAATATAGAACGTGCTTTCGCAGTTGGTCACCCAGTCGCGAATGGCTTCGTTGCAGGCATCCTTAAGCGTCTTGGAACCGCTTTCCACCGGCACCACGGTCGCGCCAAGCAGCTTCATGCGGAACACGTTAGGCGCCTGGCGCTGCACGTCCTCGGCGCCCATGTAGACCACGCACTCCATGCCGAAACGCGCGGCCACAGTCGCCGTCGCGACGCCGTGCATGCCGGCGCCGGTCTCGGCGATCACGCGTTTCTTGCCCATACGCTTCGCCAACAGCGCTTGGCCGATGGCATTGTTGATCTTGTGCGCACCGGTGTGGTTCAGGTCTTCGCGCTTGAGATAGATCTGCGCACCGCCGCAATGCTCCGACAGCCGCTTGGCGTGATAAATCGGGCTGGGACGACCGACGTAATGCTTGAGCTCGTAGGCAAACTCAGCCTTGAAATCCGGATCATCGCGGAAATGCTCATACTGACGGCGCAGTTCATCGACTGCCGGGATCAGCGTTTCCGCCATGTAGATGCCGCCGAACTGGCCGAAATGGCCACGCGCATCGGGAAAATCATACTTGCCCATCAAGAACTCCTCGCATGAATGCAGCAATTTTGGCCGCATCCTTGATTCCTTTTTCGCGCTCAACGCCGCCGCTAACATCTACTGCAAACGGGCGCGACTGGCGTATCGCTTCGCTTACGTTGCCGGCGTCCAGCCCTCCGGCCAATATGATCGGCTTGGGAAAGCTCTCCGGAATCAGCGTCCAGTCGAATGTTTTCCCCGTACCGCCCGGTGTTCCCGGCATAAAGGTATCCAGCAGCAAGCCTTTCGCCTCGGCGTAAGCAGCCGCATATTGTAGCAAATTTGTCTCGGGCCTGACGCGAACGGCCTTGATATAAGGCATGCCAAATTGGCGGCAGTAGTCT
>DATHWE010000012.1:0-38351 GCA_035460905.1 Methylophilaceae bacterium
GCCATCGAGGCCGAGAAGGCCGGCGAATACGGCAAGGGCTTCTCCGTGGTCGCCACTGAAATTCGCAGCCTGGCCGACCAGACTGCGGTAGCGACTTATGACATCGAGCAGATGGTCAAGGAAATCCAGTCGGCGGTGTCCGCTGGCGTCATGGGCATGGACAAGTTCTCCGAGGAAGTACGCCGCGGCATGCAGGAAGTGCAACAGGTGGGCGGTCAGTTGTCGCAAATCATTCAGCAGGTCCAAGCCCTGGCGCCGCGCTTCGAATCGGTGAGCGAAGGCATGCAGGCACAGGCGACCGGCGCAGAACAGATCACGCAGGCGCTCAGCCAGTTAAGCGAAGCGGTGCAGCAGACGGTTGAGTCGCTGCGCCAGTCTGGACAGGCGATTGATGGCCTGAACCAGGTCTCCAGCGCCCTGCGCAACGGTGTCTCACGATTCAAGCTGGCCGAGTTGTAACCGGCCAAGCAGCGGCTCGATAGCGCACTTCGGGAGCGACACGAGAATGCTCTTCCTGCTTTTTCAACTGGGTAAAGACCGCTACGCGCTGGACGTCGGCCAGGTGGCCGAAGTACTGCCGCTGGTCAGCCTCAAACAGATTCCACAAGCCCCAACGGCTGTAGTTGGCGTATTCGATTTCCACGGTGAGCCGGTGCCGGTAATCGATTTGAGCCAGACAGCGCTAGGTCGACCTGCCCAACACCGTTTGAGCACCCGCATCATTCTCGCGCACTATCCTGACGGCAACGGCGAAAAACGTTTGCTCGGCCTGCTTGCCGAAAAGGTCACGGAAACCCTGCGGCGCGATCCTGAGGATTTCGTCGATGCCGGCGTCGATAACGATGACGCGCCATACCTGGGGCCGATAGCTACCGATGCGCGCGGGCTGATCCAATGGGTTGAAGTGGATCAGTTGCTGACACCGACCGTACGCGACCTGTTATTCAAACAGCCGGTGGCGAGCTGATGGACTACACCGAGTTCGAGAGCCTGCTGAAGCAGGCCATGGGTCTGGATGCCGCGTCGATCGGCTCTTCGGCTATCGGGCACGCGGTGCAGGTACGCATGTCAGCCTGCGAGCTGACCGACATGCCGGCGTATCTGGAACTGGTGCACGCATCGGCCACCGAGCTGCAGGAATTGATAGAAGCGGTGGTCGTGCCCGAGACCTGGTTCTTCCGCGACCGCGAAGCGTTTGCCGCGTTGGCCCGCATTGCCGCCGAGGAATGGCTGCGCACCCACACGTCGGGCGTGATGCGGCTGTTGAGCCTCCCCTGTTCCAGCGGCGAAGAACCCTACTCGATGGCGATGGCCTTGCTGGATGCGGGATTCCCTGCCAGCCTCTTTCATATCGATGCTGTCGATATCAGTGCGCGAGTGCTTACTCACGCAAAGCGTGGGGTATACGGCAAGAACTCTTTTCGCGGCGACCGGCTGGATTTCCGCGACCGCTATTTTGAATCCACCGCCCACGGCCATCGCCTGAACGATACGGTACGGCAACAGGTCAGCTTTCATCATGCCAACCTGTTTGCGCCCAATTTTCTGCCGGGGACGGAAATCTACGACATCATTTTCTGCCGCAATCTGCTGATTTACTTCGACCGCTCTACCCAGGACAGCGTCGTTCGCGTACTCCAGCGCCTGCTCAAGGCCAAGGGCGTACTGTTCGTCGGCCCGTCCGAGACAGGCTTGATGTTGATCCATGACTTCGCTTCCGCCAAGGTGCCGCTGGCCTTCGCTTTTCGCAAAATCGATGTCGCCGCACGTGCCACGGCACCCGCATCCGCCCGTCCGGCCCGGCCGCTCATGCGCCCACCTGTCGCGCCGCCGCCTGCCCCCAAAAAAACTTCGCCGCCGCCGCGTCTTCAAAGCGCCACACCTGCTGCATCGCCCCGGCACGGCACGCTACCGGCGCCTGCGGCCAAGCTGGATGGAGGCATGGAAAAAGCCGCTGCACTCGCCGACCAGGGGCGCCTGGCTGAAGCGGAAAAAGCCTGCGAAGAACAACTGCGTAGCCATGGTCCGTCCACACAGGCTTTTTACCTCCTGGGCCTGATCCGCGACGCTAGCGGCAATCTGCCGGAAGCCGCGCAATACTATCGCAAGGCGCTCTATCTCGACCCCAGCCATCTGGAGTGCCTGACCCAGCTGGCTTTCCTGCTGGAAAAACAAGGCGACGACAGAGGGGCGCTTGTGCTGCGCAACCGTGTGTCGCGCGCGGAGCCGAAGCGTGCAAAGTGAAATGAAAAAGCCATCCGTCGCTGCCCCGGTATCTTCCCGCGCGATCATCAACGATTGCTGGAACAAGATCGGCGTGCGCGGCGACGCGTCCTGCCCGGAGCTGAAAAAGTATGTTCACTGCCGCAACTGCCCGGTCTATTCCGCAGCGGCCGTGGAGTTGCTCGATACCGACCTGCCTGCCGACTATCTGGAGCGCTGGACGAGCCATGTCGCACAGGCCAAGGTGCTGGCGGAAACCGATACGCATTCGGTCGTGGTGTTTCGCATAGGCGACGAATGGTTGGCTTTGCCGACCGCCCTGTTCAACGAAATCGCCGGCATCGGCGCGCTGCACACCGTGCCGCATCGCCGCAATGGCGTGGTGCTCGGCCTGACCAACATTCGCGGAGAGCTGCTGGTATGCATTTCGCTGCGGGAAGTACTGGGCTTGCAACAGGCCGGCGAACGCAAGCGCGACAAGCAGCGTGCCGCAGCAGGTCGCTTCCTGGTGATCCAGCACGAGGGGGGCCGTGTCGTCTGCCCGGTCGATGAGGTACACGGCGTTCGGCGTTTTCATGCGCGCGAACAGATGCCGGTGCCCTCAACCCTTGCCAAGGCGACAGCCACTTACACGCAGGCCCTGCTGCCCTGGCAGCAGAAATCGGTCGGCCTGCTCGACGCCCAGCTGCTGTTTTATTCCATCAACCGGAGTCTCGGATGAGCGACAGCGACCTGAGCCAGATGTCGATGCTGGACCTCTTCCGCCTGGAGGCGGAGAGCCAGGCGCAGGTGCTGACCATCGGCCTGCTGACGCTGGAAAGCAATGCAACGGCAGCCGATCAGCTCGAAGCCTGCATGCGCGCCGCGCACTCGCTCAAAGGCGCGGCGCGCATCGTCGGCGTCCATGCCGGAGTGAATGTAGCCCATGCGATGGAGGATTGCTTTGTCGCCGCGCAGCGCGGCGACATCACTCTGCGGAAAAAACACATCGATCTGCTGCTGCGAGGAGTTGATCTGCTGACCGCTATCGCCAATACGCCGGAGTCTGAAATCGGCAAGTGGACGGGTGAAAATCCAGCGGAGGTAAACGCCTTCCTGGAAGAGCTGAAGACCCTGCTGGAAAATCGCGAGCAGGACGAACCATTGGATGCTTCCGGCACAGCCCCGGCGGAAGCCGATCATGCCGAACCGCGCACCTCTCCCGCTGCCGACGGCCGTGAAGACTCCGAGCGCGTGTTGCGCGTCACCTCGGAAAACCTGAACCGCCTGCTCGGGTTGACTGGCGAGTCGCTGGTGCAATCGCGCTGGCTCAAGCCGTTTTCCGCGTCGCTGCTGCGCCTCAAGCGCCAGAACTACGGCGCGCGTAAGGCACTGGACGAGCTGCGCGAGTCGCTGTCCGGGCAGGCACTGGACGAACGCAGCGAGGCTGCGCTAGCGGACTTGCAGCACAAAATACTCGAAGGCCATCAGTTGCTGTCGGAGCGCCTCGTCGAACTGGGCAGGTTCGACAGCCGCTCCATCAACCTGGCACAGCGGCTTTACCACGAGGCGCTGGCCTGTCGCATGCGACCCTTTGCCGACGGCATACGGGCTTTCCCGCGCATGGTGCGCGATCTCGGCCACACCCTCGGCAAGCAGGTACGCTTGCAGATCATCGGAGAAACAACGAAGGTGGATCGGGATATTCTCGAAAAGCTGGACGCCCCGCTCGGCCACCTGCTGCGCAACGCCATCGACCACGGCATCGAATCCGCCGATGAACGCCTTGCAGCCGGCAAGCCCGCAGAGGGCAGCATCACCCTCGAGGCCCGCCACAGCGCCGGCATGCTGCAGATCATCATTGCCGACGACGGGCGCGGCATTGAACTGGATCGGTTGCGCCAGGCCGTCATCGAGCGCAACCACACCAACGCCGAGACCGCCCATCAGCTGAGCGAAGCCGAATTGCTGGCGTTCCTGTTTCTGCCCGGCTTCACGATGCGCGACACCGTCACCGAAGTTTCCGGGCGCGGTGTCGGCCTGGACGTGGTGCAGAACATGGTCAAGCAGGTGCGCGGGACCATCCGCGTCTCGTCCGAGCCCGGACTCGGCATGCGCTTCATCCTGCAATTGCCGCTGACCCTGTCGGTGGTGCGTACGCTACTGGCGGATATCAGCGGCGAGCCCTATGCCTTTCCGCTGGCCTATATCGTGCGCACGCTGATGCTGCCACGGGAGCAGATCGAATTGCTCGAAGGCCGCCAGCATTTCAATCTTGACGGCCGTTCTGTCGGCCTCGTCAACGCGCACCAGTTGCTGGGCGGCGGCGAACCCAAATTTGCCGGCAACGAGCTGCCGGTCATCGTGGTCGCCGATGACGGCCATACCTATGGCCTCGTTACGGACCGCTTTCTTGGCGAACGCGCACTGGTGGTACAGCCGCTCGATCCACGACTCGGCAAGGTCAAGGACATCGCTGCGGGTGCGCTCATGGAAAACGGTTCCCCAGTACTGATTGTGGATGTCGAAGACCTCGTGCACTCGGTGGAAAAACTCTTGCTCACCGGGCAGTTGAGCCAGGTGCAGCGCAGCGTGACCACCGACCGGAAGCGCAAGCGCGTACTGGTGGTGGATGATTCGCTCACGGTGCGTGAACTGGAGCGCAAGCTGCTGGACCATGTGGGCTATGAGGTCGAAGTCGCGGTGGATGGCATGGACGGCTGGAATGCGGCACGCACCGGCCATTTCGATTTGATGGTCACCGATGTCGACATGCCGCGCATGGATGGTATCGAGCTGGTAACTCTGGTCAAGAAAGACCCCAACCTAAAGCATCTGCCGGTCATGATCGTCTCCTACAAGGACCGCGAGGAAGACCGCCGCCGCGGGCTGGAGGCCGGCGCGGATTATTACCTGACCAAGGGCAGCTTCCATGACGAGACGCTGTTGCAGGCGGTGGTGGACATGATCGGGGAGGCCGAAGCATGAGAATCGGCATCGTCAACGACCTTCCAATGGCGGTGGAAGCCCTGCAGCGCGCATTGGCGCTGAAACCAGGGCATCAAGTCATCTGGGTCGCCAGGAATGGTACGGAAGCCGTTGAACTGTGCGCCAAAGCGACGCCGGATCTCGTGTTGATGGATCTGATCATGCCGGTAATGGATGGCGTCGAGGCGACGCGCCGCATCATGGCCCAGACACCTTGTGCGATTCTGATCGTCACCGTCAGCGTGGGGTCCAATGCCTCGCGCACATTCGATGCGATGGGGCATGGCGCGCTCGACGCCGTGGATACCCCAGCGCTCGGCATAGGCGATGCAAGTGAGAGTGCGACGCCATTACTGGCAAAAATAGACACCATCCGCAAACTCATCCTCGACAAAAATGGCGGCCATGCCGGCATGGTTCGCGCCGGCGACCGGGCACTCTCCCTGCATGGAGAGCGGCTGGTGGCGATAGGCGCTTCTGCAGGCGGCCCGGCGGCACTGATGACTGTACTGCGCGGCCTGCCCGTGGATTTCCCGGCGGCCATAGTCGTTATCCAGCACGTAGACGAGCACTTTGCCGCCGGTATGGCCGAGTGGCTCGGCCAGAGCTCCGCGCTGCCGGTGCGGGTCGCCTGCGAAGGCGAACGGCCGGAGCCCGGCGTCGTGTTGCTCGCCGGCACCAACGACCACCTGGCGCTGAAAGCGCCGGACCGGCTTGGCTATACCCCCAAGCCGGTCGATTACGCGTATCGACCCTCGGTGGATGTTTTTTTTCAGAGCGCTTGCCGCTTTTGGCCCGGAACCGTTGTGGGTGTGCTCCTGACCGGCATGGGGCGCGATGGCGCCGTGGGCTTGAAAGCGCTGCGCAACAAGGGCCATTACACCATCGCGCAGGATCAAGCCAGCTGCGCGGTTTACGGCATGCCGAAAGCAGCTGCGCTGCTGGACGCCGCCGTGGATATTCTGGCGCTTGAACGCATCGCTCCCCAGCTTGTTAACCTATTCACCCGACCGGGCATCCATGACGAGAGGAGGCATGAGAATGCATACAACAATAGATCATGAGGCGGAAATGATCATGCCGCCTGACAAGAATGACGTCATGGTGCTGCTGGTGGATGATCAGGTGATGATTGGCGAGGCCATCCGCCGGGTGCTGGCTGGACAGCCGGACATGGATTTCCACTACTGCGGCAACCCGGCCGAGGCCCTGATTGTCGCCGGCAAAATCAAGCCCACAGTAATCCTGCAGGATCTGGTGATGCCCGGCGTGGACGGACTGACGCTCGTGCGGCAGTACCGTGCCAACCCGGCCACCCGTGATATCCCGGTCATCGTGTTGTCGACCAAGGAAGAGCCGGCGATCAAAAGCGAGGCATTCGCCGCAGGCGCCAACGACTATCTGGTCAAACTGCCCGACAACATCGAACTGCTCGCCCGCATTCGCTACCACTCCAAGTCCTACTTGAACCAAGTGCAGCGCGACCAGGCCTACCGGGCGCTACGGCATAGCCAACAGCAGCTTCAGATAAAGAACCTCGAATTGCAGCGCTTATCCAATCAAGACGGACTCACCGGTCTCAGTAACCGCCGATACTTCGATGACTATATCGAATCGCAATGGAAACTGGCCATCCGCGACCAGAGCCCAATCTCGCTGCTGATGATTGATGTTGATTCGTTCAAGCAGTACAACGACACCTACGGCCACCTGAAAGGAGACGAGGTACTCAAGACAATAGCAACGGTCATGCAGCAGCATTTTATGAGGCCAACCGATCTCACGGCACGCTTCGGCGGCGAAGAGTTTGCCGTCATCATGCCTGCCACGGCTTTGAGCCCGCTCCCATCCCTGGGCGAGAGCCTGAGGCGCAGCGTCGAAGATCTGTGCATCCTGCACAGCGCGTCCAGCGTTAGCGAATACATTACGGTGAGCATCGGCGGTACGTCGATGATTCCACAGTCGACGGAATCCTTTCTTCTGCTGATTGATCTCGCGGACGAGGCTTTATATCAAGCCAAGAAGCAAGGAAAAAACCAGGTCGTCACCTATGGGCAAGACCGCCCGTTCAATCCTCATGCCGGCGGCGGCGCAGCCGCTGCGGCCTAGGCCTGTTTTCATCGGGTTCCCAGTATTTATTTTTAACGAATTGCTCTAGAGAGCAAAAGTAACCGAGCGCCTGCCAACGGCACGATTGCTTGTTCCAAGGCAATTTTTCCATTAACCACTGGAAACAGTAATCGGATTTCATGTATCATGCCGGCCTTCGTCAGCACTTGTGTGAACGAAAGCGCGGAGTGGTAGTTCAGTTGGTTAGAATACCGGCCTGTCACGCCGGGGGTCGCGGGTTCGAGCCCCGTCCACTCCGCCAACCTCATAATTCAAGGGCATTCACGCCCGCAGGCGCTCAACCTGCATCCAGTAAATTTCCCGTTCAGGTCATCGATCAAGCGTTGCACAACCGCCGCTTGCCTGTCATGACTTATAATCTGCAAACTCATTTGTAACGAAACTAAAGGTATTTATGCTTAGCGATACCCCCATCAAGCTCAAACCCTTGTCCGCCATCCTGTTCGGCAGCCGCTGGCTGCAAATGCCGCTATATCTTGGTCTGATCGTGGCACAAGCGGTGTATGTGTACCTTTTCTGGGTAGAGCTCGCCCACCTGGTTCAGGCGACTCCGCATCTCACCGAAGAAAAAATCATGCTCGTGGTACTGGGTCTGATCGACGTGGTGATGATTTCCAACCTGCTCATCATGGTCATCGTCGGCGGCTATGAAACCTTTGTTTCCCGGCTCGGCCTCGAAGGCCATCCGGACGAGCCTGACTGGCTTTCGCATGTGAATGCGAATGTGCTGAAGGTGAAGCTCGCCACCGCCATCATCGGCATTTCGTCGATTCATCTGTTGAAGACCTTCATCAACGCGCCAAACCTTCCTGAGCCAACCATGAAGTGGCAAGTCATCATTCATATGTCCTTCGTGCTTTCCGCCGTCGGTATTGCCGCGATAGACCGTTTGATGTCGCATAATGAACCACCGATGCAGAAACACTAGCAATCATTTTCGCCATTGCATCCCGATTCGGCCGGCATCGATGTCGGCCGAATTCATATCAGCTCCTCCGTTTGCCGAAATAATCCACACACCCTTCGCCATCAGCCTATGATGGATTCACGTTGCCTGGGCTATCACCCCACCGACCGCAGGGAACCACCTGCCCCACTGAACAAAACATGCCGGCCACAAGCGGGCACAGCAAGGAGAAACACCATGGCCAAAGGTCAGCAACGCGGCAACAAGGAAGTGAAGAAACCCAAGAAGGACAAGCAGGCGACGGCAGCGCCTATCGGCACCTTCATTCCCATGCCGAAAACCATACTTCCGCACAAAACCAAGCCTTAAGCATTTGCCGCACCGTCGTTGTGTGCTGCCGGAATCGCGCCTAGAGCGCGTCCGCAGGCGTCGGCGTATCAATCGGAACGAATTGCCTTATCGCACGCGATCTGTACCAAAAGATCGCGGTGCATCACCAATGCCTCCTGAACGAAGCAAATCCTGCCAATTGCGAGTTCCCCAGCTCTGTTTTTCCTACACATGAATAGGTTCTCCACCTATTAATTTGCCGCCGTCACGCGATTTATAGTCTTTTCATAGCCGTGTATAGAGATTCGAAATGACCCTCTTGATGACGGCTCTCGGCCATGCAAACCAACCGGCAGCAACTCGACGAAGCCCCGCGTTATCCCATCGGCACGCTGTATGAGCCGGACGAGCGCTGCTACAAACTTGAAGGAGAACTGCAATGGCAAAACTGTACTCATTATTTCTGATCCTGTTCTTGGCTGTCGCAAACCCTGCGTTTTCCGGTACGGCTGGGGTCGGCACTAGCGGTGCCGGGACAAGTTCCGGCACGGGTGAAGTGGGTCCAGGCACTGGAAGGGGGACTGATACTGGAGCTGGAACAGATACGGGCATAGGCACTCAGCGCGGAACAGATACCGATGCCGGTACAGAGAGTGGTATCGGAAGCGAAGGCATAGGTGCCGGCACGGGCGCCGGCGAATTAGGTTCGCCCAGCAGCAACAACAATCGGACCACCAGCCCTTTCAGCAACAGCTCTACCGGAACTGGCGGCCCGGGCACCACCCTTTCGCCTGAAACTGATGACGGCATTGAAGGCATCGACGAGGTCGATCCGGGCGTGTCGCGCGATACCGACGACCCTGGCGTACCGGGCGAGCCTGGCTCTGCGCCATCGACGCGATGACTTACCGTCATGGCGATTGATTTTTTAGTGACTTAAATCGATTTTCAGGAGAACAGCAATGAAAAACACCATTGGAAAATCCATAACAGCATTCATGATGTGTTTTGCATTCACGGCTAACGCGGAAACCGTAACGCCTTCGGATGCGGAAATCGTGGGTATTCTCGCGACCGCCAACACAGGTGAAATTCAGGCAGCTGAACTCGCCGCGCAGAAAGCCACGCATCCCGAAATCAAGCAATTCGCACAGCAGATGCTGACCGAACATACGGCGATGAACGAGGAAAGAATGAAACTCGCCGGTAAACTCGGACTCAAGAACGAAGACAGCGCCACCAGCAAGATGCTTACCAAGAAAAGCCAGGCCAATTTAAAGGAGCTGAAGCAATTGAAGGGCGCCGAATTCGACGAGGAATATCTTGAAGATCAGGTACTGATGCACAAGCTGCTATTGGAAACGATCGAAAATGTTCTCATCCGTAGCGCGGATCATCCAGAACTGAAAACGATGCTGACGAAAGCCCAGGGTAAAGTGGCATCGCATCTGGAGCATGCACTCCAGCTGGAGAGCAAATACGACGAATAAGCCAGGCTTCGCTCTGCGCTTGTGGCCGGTAAATACCGGCCATTTTTCTTGACTTTTTGGGCCTGATTTCGGGCTCATGTGTAATCCACAAAATCTGTGGATAACTCTGTGAACATCTGTGACTTAAAAGCGTAACTTACGCCACCATAACGACTTTTTTATTTCGATTAAAAATTGAACTTTTTATCTACCCATTTAAAATCAATAACTTATAGACTTATCATTATTTATTATGAGCTTAGGGGAAATCTTAAGGTTCTACATGAAGTGGTGTGCATAACCGAAGGCTGATTGCAACGCTTTTTTCTTCAAACCCGGCCCTGCGCCTTGCTTGGAGAGGGGGCGAAACAAACGCATCAAAATATAAAAAAGTTATTTATATTTGCGAAACTGGCCCACCACCACGCCGAAGATTTCGAGCCGGCCTTGCGGACGTATCGTCGGGTAGGCTTTGTTGGCGGGATAGAGAACGAATTCGTTTTTTTCGCGACCTAATGTTTTTAACGTGAATTCGTTATCGACAATGGCAACCACCACATCGCCGACATTCGCTATCTGACGCTTCTCCACGACCACGACATCGTCGGGCATGATTCCGGCATCGACCATGGAATCGCCGCGCACGGTAATCAGCACAGTCTGCGAAGGACGCTCAACCAGATAGTCGTCAATGGACAGGGTGTCGTGCTGGTCGCCAGAGGCTGCGGAAGGCATGCCGGCCTGAACCGCACTTTCCGCCAGGATGCGTTCAAAAAACCGCGCCCCAGGCTTGAGCCGCTTGTCCGGAGCGGAATCGAGATAACCCTGAAGTTTCAACCTGGCAACAAGCGCGGTCACGGCATTCTTGGATTTGAAACCCAACAAGCTCGCGATTAATGCATAGGAAGGAAGCGTCTTATGCTCGGCGTAGTAGTCTTGCAGCGCGGCAAGATAATCCTGGTCTTTACCCATGCCCAGAAGACTACTGTACGATCGTACATCCGTCAACTCTCTTGAGCCTGCAGATGGAAAACCTTCTCATCCGTGAGACGGCTTCCTGTCCAGCCGTCGGCCACGTGCGTGGCGAACGCGCTGGCACCGGCACCACCGAAATGGTTGCCCGAGTGCGATACCATATCGCCAGCAGACCGCTGCTGGCATTCTGTTGCAATGCTCCTGGCACTCTCGTAAATAATGAATCTGGATGTAACTGAATAATGAAATCCGTCGAAGAAGTCATCCCGCATGCCTGGGCCGAAGCGGTCCCCGAGCTCGCCGACCAGCACAGCAAGATGGTCGCCATCCTGAAAGACGAGGCCGATGTGAGGCCGCGTCGCGGTTTGTGGTACGAAGCCTTGCGCAAGGTATCGCCGGAAGAGGTGCGTGTAGTTATCCTGGGGCAGGACCCTTACCATGGCGAAGACCGTGGCATCCAGCAAGCACACGGCCTGGCATTTTCCGTCCCCGACGGCGTGCGCCCGCCACCGTCCCTGCGCAATATCCTGAAGGAAATGCAAAGCGACCTGGGCCGGCCGTCCAGCGTTTCCGGCGGTAATCTCCGCGCATGGGCCGAACAAGGCGTGCTGCTGTTGAATGCTTCATTGACGACGCGCGGCGGGAAGGCAGGAGTGCATGCAAAACAATGGCATCGCTTCACGCAAACGCTGATCAACTATCTCGGGAGTCGCCCCGACCCTCTGGTTTTCATTCTGTGGGGCGGTCATGCGCAGAAACACAAGAAAGATATTGCGCCGCACCATGTCATCATCGAATCCGCCCACCCTTCGCCTCTGTCGGCATATCAGGGGTTTTTTGGCAGCAAGCCATTCAGCAGGACCAACGACGCCTTGAGCCGACTGAATAAATCGAAAGTAGATTGGTAAATTGCAGACAGTAAAGCGGGGACGATCCCCGCTTTACTGTTACTGTTTATGGAACAGCTGACTTAATTAAGTCCTGCCCCCATGGCTGCTCTGCCCACCCTTGCGGCCCGCTGCTGCTGCCTCCTGGGAAGAAAATTCGTGGGCAGTGCCCTTGGCATGCGCCGCCTTGCCACCCTTGCTGCCGGCTTCCGCGGCCTGCTGGGATGAAAATTCGTGTGCGGTGCCTTTTTCGTGGGCTGCCTTACCGCCTTTGCTGGCGATTTCGCGTTGCTTGTCTTCGTCCATTGCGGCAAAACCGCGGTTACTACCTTGAGTTTGAGCCATTTGTTTCTCCTCATTCGGTTGATTGATTAAAAAGCAAAGCCCTTTGGGCATGGCCAATGGGCTTTCGGCAGATCTCGACTGTTTATCGAATCAGGAAACGAATACCTTTCTCCTTTTGCCGTTGCTCCATTCACATCGAATGCAACGGAGCGTTTGCGTAGATTACCCATCCTCAAGCCTGTGCAATATAAGACAAGGCTGATTACGCTGTAGGACTGATCATCCGGCTCCGAAAATGTGTCAGGCCGCATCATTGCTGGTACCATGCCGCCTGTTTTCGCGTCGGCGTACGCCGATTTCCAATCTGTGCGGGTCAGCGCACTCAAATTGCAATGAAGGGTAGTCATGAATAGCATCGTCGTCGAACATCATCCCGAAGCTTCCCGCCTGGAAGCGCTGGGCGTTTCGAAGTGGCCGACCTGGTCGAAAGAAAACTCGGTATTCCAGTGGCATTTCCTCGAACAGGAAATCGCTTACATCCTGGAAGGCGAGTGCGTGATCACCCCCGTCGACGGCGCACCGGTCACATTCGGCAAAGGCGACCTGGTCACTTTTCCGGCCGGGTTGAAGTGCACCTGGGAAGTAAAGCAGCCGTTGCACAAGCACTACCATCTGGACGGCTCCAAGCTGGCTCAAATTGCCCGCCGCTTGCGCGCGATGCTGCCGTTCTGATTTTTTCAAGGTCCGCCGTCCGGCGGACCTGCTCCCGAACTCTCTCGGCCGCTTTTTCACACCCCTGCTGCCACCCGCATCCCGCCTGTATTTCCAAAAATCTACGGAACCGAATCCATGTTTTTGAAATCAATAGCATATACGGATGCAATTTGCGAAAGCCTATTGCATGATGAGGGTCTGCGTGTGGGAGGCAGTTGGATAAAAGGAATTAACTCGAAGAAAAATAGCCAATAAACAAGGAGACAAAACCATGCAAACGCATTATGTATTTGTCGATTATGAAAACACCCAGCCGGGCAACATCGGCCTGCTCACTGAACGCCCGCAAAACATCCAGATCAAGATCTACCTGGGTCGCCACCAGAACATGATTCCCCTATCGCTGGCACGTACCATGCATGGGCTAGGCGAGAGAGCCGAATATATCCAGCTCGATAGCAGCCGGCGCAACGCCATCGACTTCAATATCGCCTTCCAGTTGGGCGAGCTCGCGATCCAGCATCCTGAATCCAAGTTTTCCATCCTGTCCAACGACCCCGGCTTCGATGCCATCGTGGAAAGCCTGAAGACCAAGGGCATCGCATGCGCGCGCTATCCCGACATTGAAACCTTGCTGGAACGCACCAGCGAACCCCTGCCCCCCGGGCCGGGAAAGTCCGGTCAGGACAAGGTAGTGAGCATGGACAAGAAACCGCCGCACGTTCAGGCGGTACGCTAAGAGCCTATTTCATAAGAGCCTAGCGAATAACCAGCTCATCCTCCTCCTTATCGCCCCGCTCGGCCGCCAACAAAGCCTCGAGGTCTTGTCGTCCTTGTTCGACCACGCTCATCAAGGCCTCGCGATCATGCCTGACCTTGAGTGTGCGCTCGATCATTTCATGATCATGACGTTCGAACTGGCGAATGATTCTCGCCGCGCCGCTGGCGGATAGCTTTAATGCCACCAGCGCCTGCCGCGCGGCTTCCAGCGCGGAATGATAAGTTTCACGTATCGGGTCGATATCCAGTTCACGAAAATCGAAAGCATCCGTCCGGCTACGCGCGCGGGCGACGATAGGCACCTCCGGCCAGCGTTCCTTCACCAGCCTGGCCGTTTCCAGTGCCGCATGCGGATCATCCACTGCAATGACGAACAGGCGCGCCTTGGCGATGCCGGCCTGCTGCAGCAAATCCAGCCGCGACGCATCGCCGTAATAACAGCGCCAGCCGAAACTGCGCATCAATTCAACCTGATTCGGATCCTTGTCGATCAAGGTGGTGGGAATACCATGGGCCAGCAGGACACGGCCGACGATCTGGCCGAACCGGCCAAACCCGGCCACGATCACCGGACTCTCCTCATCAATCGCATCCTCTTCGGGCGGCGCGACTTGCAATCCGGCAAAGCGGTCGTACAGCACCAGCAACAGCGGCGTGGTGAGCATGGAAACCGCGACAACGGCATTCAGCACATTGTAGGTCTCGCGATCCAGCGACCCTTGCGAGAGGCCGATGCCGAAAATGACAAACGCAAACTCACCCACCTGCGACAATCCGACCGCGAACAGCAGCGCATCGCGCGATGCGAGGCGAAACAAGCGCCCCAGCCCATACAGGATGGCGGCCTTGATCAATACCAGCAACAGGGCGAGGCCGAGGATCAGCACGGGCGATCTGGCAATGAGCGACATATCCACCGACATGCCGACCGCGATGAAAAACAGCCCGAGCAGCAGGCCTTTGACCGGCTCGATGTCTAGCCGCAATTCGTAGCGGTATTCGGAATCGGCCAGCAGCACGCCGGCTAGAAACGTCCCCAGCGCCATGGAAAGCCCAACGGCCTGCACGGCAATCGATACGCCGATCACCAGCAGCAGCGAGAAGGCGACGAAGATCTCGCGCATGCCCGTCTCCGCGATCACGCGCATCACCGGCCGCAAGACGGTACGGCTAGTCAGAATGATCGCGACGACCACCGCAAGCGCCTTGGCGACGGCCCACGGGTCGACAGCGCCCGTCCCGCCCGGCGCCAGCAAGGCAAGCAGCATGAACAAGGGAACGACCGACAGATCCTGGAAGAGCAGCACGGCAAAAGAAGCCTGACCGCCGGGCGTGCGCAATAACTTTCTTTCCTCCAGCGAAGCCAGCCCGATCGCCGTGGAGGACATCGCGATACCGATACCGGCCACGAGCGCCACCACCCACGGCAATCCGGCAAGCATCGCGATGCCCGCGACCAGGGCTATCGTACCGCCGACCTGCAATCCCCCCAGCCCGAACAACCGCTTGCGCAGTTCCCACACTTTGTCCGGCTCAAGCTCCAGCCCGACCAGGAAAAGCAGCAGCACCACGCCAAATTCGGCGAAATGCAACACCTGCTCGGGATCGGCGATCAATTTGAACGCATATGGCCCGATCAGAATGCCCGCCAGCAGATATCCCAGCACGGAGCCGAGACCGAGGCGTTTGAACAAGGGCACCGCAAGCACGGCGGCGGAGAGGTAAATCGCGGCTTCCACGAGGAAACTGGACGGGTTCATGGTCGCTCCAATCTTTGATTTGAAGCCATTCTGCCTGATTGCCCGCTCGCAGCGGTAGCGATGTCGATTCCGGCATCCGGCAACCGTCGCCAATGCCCTGTAGAATGACGGGGTTAGTGCAGCGAATAAGGCAGTAAGCCCGGCACGCCGGGCCGATGAGCCGTCATTGACCTAGTGTGACTCTGCCGATATAGATTAGGCGCACTAACAACTTACTCTCTGCCCATGCGTAGACTTCTCGCCCAACCATCCCCTTCCAAGCGTCCATCCGCGCTGACGGAATCACTCAATCTGCAGGACTATCCCGCCACGTTTCCCGTGGCCCGCGCGCTTCGGCGCCGCATCCATTTTCGTCTGGGACCGACCAACTCCGGCAAAACGCACGATGCACTGATCGCATTGCAAAACGCCGATTCCGGCGTTTATCTGGCGCCGCTGCGTTTGCTGGCGATGGAAATCCGCGATCGGCTGATGGACGCCGGCACCCCGTGCAACCTCATTACGGGCGAAGAGCGCGTGCTGGTTCCCGGCGCACGGCATACTGCTAGCACCGTGGAAATGATGCATCCCACGCGCGAAGTCGCAGTGGCGGTGATCGATGAAATCCAGATGCTGCAAGACGAATCTCGCGGCTATGCCTGGACGGCAGCGCTCGTCGGTGTCCCCGCGAAAGACGTCTATGTGTGCGGTTCGGAAGCCGTCACCGTACCCTGCGTGCGTGCCGTCGAAGCGATGAGCGAAACTTACGACATCGTACGTTTGCAACGCCTGACGCCGCTCATCCTGGAAACCGAGGCCCTGAGCGGCAACCGCTACAGCCGCTGGAAATTGAAGAAACACCTGCAAAAAGGGGATGCGGTCATCGCTTTTACGCGCAAGGACGTACTCACGCTGAGCGCGCGCTTCCGCCAGTGGGGATTCGGCGTGGCGAGCATTTACGGTGCGCTGTCCCCCGAAGTGCGCCGCACGGAGGCGCGGCGCTTCAGCAGCGGCGAAGCGGATATTCTGGTCGCGACCGACGCCGTCGGCATGGGACTCAACCTGCCGATCCGCCGCGTAGTATTTTCCGCCACGCATAAATTCGATGGCGTCGCGACACGCGATCTCAACGCCACCGAAGTCCGGCAAATCGCCGGGCGCGCCGGGCGTTACGGCATCTATCCTACCGGCTATGTGAACGCATTCGAGAACGACGAACTGCTGCATCTGGAGCACATGCTCACCACTTCCGATACCGCGGAGATCGACCGGCTGCCGATCACGCCGAATCTCTTCCACATGCAGGTACTGTCCGAAGTGCGCCATTGCGGCCGGATAGGCGAACTGCTGGCGTACTTCACCGAACGCGTCGGCATCGACAGCCCGATTTTTGAAACGGCTGCGCTGAGCGTGCATGTCGAGCAAGGACATCTGATCGACGCGCACGCCCCCGACCTCCCGCTGGCGCAGAAATACGTTTTTTCATGCGCCCCGGTCTCGCTCGACAAGGCACACGAGCGCGATTATTTCCTCGCCTGCCTGAAGAACGTGGCGCACCAAAAGCCAAGAAGGTTGCCGGCCATGCCGGACTGGCTGGATTCGACGAGTCCCAAATATCTGGAAGATGCGGAAAACCTGAGCATGGACTTGAGCCTGTATGCCTGGCTCTCTTTCAAGTTTCCCGAGATATTTTACGAAGGCGATGCGGTACCCGTGCTGCGCACCCGGATCAGCCGCTATATCGAGCAGGCGCTACTGATCCAGGCGGGGTTTGGAGATACGTCGAAAGAGCTGTTGTACGGCTATCGCTAGGCAATCAGCGCCATCGGCACCAGTACCACTTCGGCCAATTCCAGGCAGGCGATTTCCATCCACCCCAGAACCAGTAGCTTGAGTCCGAGATGCATCTTCGGCGGATCTTCTTTGGGCTTGATGTCGAACGCGACACAGATGCGTTCCTCGTCCGACTTGAATGGAATCGTGCGATGGAACAGCGAGGATGGGAACATCACAATGTCGCCCACCCTGGGCAGGATGGAGCGCTCGGGAAAGTTATCGTGCTTGCGCGGATAGGCGTCGCCGTCGGTGCCGAACGCGAAGCTCCCCGCGACGCCATCGGTGTCCTTGGGCATTTGCAGGTAAACCGCGCCGCTGATCCAGCCTTCTTCATGAATATGTGCAGTCAGATGGCCACCTTGGTGCATCTTTACATACCACGAGCTGCTGAATTGCACATCTTGCGGGAACGACTTGATGAGTTCGCACTGCGAGCCGCCGAACTTCTGGCGGTACTTGGCTGCCTCGTTTCTGACCAGTTGCGCCAGCTTGCGGAAGGACTCCTCCGGCCGCTTGAACAGGTTCCCCGCCGACTGGATGCCGTTATGAAGACGCCCCTGCTTGCGTTCGGCAATCTCGGCATGATTGATGTCATTCAGAATTTCCTGCAACAGCGCACTGTTTTCCTGGGCCAGCTCCGGAATGCTGTTCTGGTAGACAAACTCCATGCCGTTGGGGCAGAAGTTGTACGGATCGGCTATGCCGAAATTGGTGGCGTAATGCGTGGATAGCGTGGCGAGGAAAGGCGAGTTGTTCTTGCCTTTAAGCATGTGCTGCAGCTGATCGCGGAATGCATCGAACTTTTCGGTCTTGTACAGGCAATAAAGCGTGCGCTCCTGCCAATCGTGCAACTGTGATTTCTCGAAAAACGGAATCGCTTCGTCCAGCTTGCCGGCATCGAACAGGAATTGCGCCCAGTTGAAATTGGCGAGTCCGTTATTTGGATCGATCGCCAGCGCCGTACGGAAGCAGGCCACGGCCTCTTCCATCCGCCCCTGGTCGCGCAACGCCTCGCCCATGTTGTTATGGGCTTCGACGTAATCCGGCTTGCACGCCAGCGCCTGCCGGTAACTGGCAATCGCCTCGTCCAGCCGGCCCTGATCCCGCAGCGCAGTACCCAGGTTGAAATGACCACGTGCATCGGCATGGATCGCCAGGGCGCGACGATAGCTTGCCTCGGCTTCCTCCAGCTTGCCCTGCTTTTGCAGCACGGTACCGAGATTGCCATGCGCCTCGAAAAAACCGGGCTCGATTGCCAATGCCTTGCCGAAGCTGGCCGCCGCCTCTTCCAGCCTGCCGCGCTCCTGCAATGCCGTGCCTAGATTGAAATGCACGACGGCGAGATTCGGCTTGAGCGCGGCAGCGCGCTTGTAGCTGGTAATGGCATCATCCAGCTTGCCAAGATTGCTCAGCACGACGCCGAGATTGAAATGCAGCTCGGCAAGACCGGGGTTCAGGGACAGCGCCTTGCGATACCAGGTGGCCGCCTCCTCGAACTTGCGCTGCCCTTCGAGTGCAACGCCCAATACGTTGTAGGCGATCAATGCGCCGGGATAGGATTTGATCAGCGCCTTGGCGGTGATCTCCGCCTGCGCCAGTTGCCCGGCATTGTAGAGATTGAGTAGACCCTGGATTTCGCCCTGGCTGGGCTCACGCGCCTGCTGATACCGATTTTTCATTTGCTATCCCTTGATACGCCGCTGTACTTCCGGATGAAACAACAAAAAACTGATCCGCCGAATGGCAGTTAGCCAATCTACATTCCATGCACTTTAACGATTTATCCGCGCATTGCCTAGCGGATGCCAACACGGAAAAAATTTTCTATTTTGTCTTGTAAAAACAACACTCCAAATAGTTTTTCTACTATCATGGCTCCGTTTTGCACGGAATCATTTGCGCAGAACGCGTTCCAATGAATAGCCAGGACACAATCCCGGCCAGTTAAAAACTTCCCAAAAGGAAAATGAATCATGAAAGCAGCATCCGCTCTACAGTCGTTGTACCAGTCTCTTGCCAACCTCTTCGCAAGCCGCCATCCCCATCCCTGGATCGAATCCCAGATTCAGGAAAACCCCAAGGTGGAATCGGTATCCCAGCGTCAGTATTTCATCAGCCATATCGACGATTACTGCGATTGCGTTTAAACGGTTTGCGCGATAAGCGGACGGTATCGCGACCGTCCGCTTACTCAAATACTTTTTCCGTGAACGGTCCGTACGTCAATTCGTCCATTCCCCAGAAGCCGCCCTTGGCATTCAGGTAATACTCTCCGGTGTCACCCGCCCGATAAAGGGTAAAGGTATAAACCTTCTGGTTGTAATACTTGCCGGGGTCGCTGTACACCTTGAGCAGAGACCGCCCCTCCTGAATACGCTTCCATGCCTGAGCCTCGATCGCCGTGAAGGGTAAAAGCATCTGGCTATCGGCGCCCAGGTACTGTTGATACTTGCGGTTGAATTTTTCCTGGAGTTCGTCGGGGGTTTCTTCGGCCATGGAGATCGTTGGCCATGCATGGCCGGCGCCAAGCAGGATGATCATGACAACCAGTCTTTTGTATCTTTCGAGCATTCTCTTTTCCTTCAAATCCCGTCCCGCATCCTATCCGCTCTGTTATAGCAAAGGCCACTCGTACTGCTGCAATTCATGAAAATCATGAGCGGTATTTAATGACTTCAGGCAGGGCTAGAGGCGAATGCCTGGAGCACAATGGACTCAAACGTATAGACCGCTTACTCCATGAAGCGCTCTATAGTAGATCTACCCAGTAGGAAAACTTTTAAAGGAGATTGATCATGTGGACCAAACCTGAAGTGACCGAAATGCGTTTTGGCTTTGAAGTGACGATGTACGTCTGCAATCGCTAATTCGCGATAGAGTAAAAAGAACGGGGGCTCATGCCCCCGTTCCTATTTCCGCAACCCGCCGGACTGCAATTTCTGGCGAACCGGACTCGATTCGAAAAACTCCATCAGCGCAGCAAAGTTGATAGGACGGCTAAACAGATATCCCTGCCCCAGATCGCATCCATGTTCGCGCAGAAAATCCGCCTGCGCCTGAGTCTCTATCCCTTCGGCTACCACCGGCAACTTCAGGCCATGCGCCATCTGGATGGTGGCCGTCGTAATCGCCACATCTTCGCTATCGTCGGGGATATCGCGGATGAAGCTCTGGTCGATCTTGAGCTTGGCCACCGGGAACCGCTTGAGATATGTCATGGACGAGTACCCGGTGCCGAAATCGTCGATGGAAAGATAAATCCCCATATCCTTCAGCCGATAGAGCCGCGCTACCGTACTTTCGGCATGCTCCATCAGCACGCTTTCGGTAATCTCCAACATCAACATGCTAGGATCAAGCCCCGTCTCGAGCAGGATGTGAAGGATGGTGTCGATCAACGGCTCCTCGCGAAACTGTCGCCCGGAAAGATTGACGCTGACTTGCACCTCGTGACCTTGAGCATGCCACGTATGGGCATGCATGCATGCCTGACGCAAGACCCACTCTCCAATTGGAACGATCAGCCCCGTCGTTTCCGCCAAGGGAATAAAAGCATTCGGACTGATCATGCCTTTTTCCGGGTGCTTCCAGCGCAGCAGCGCTTCGACAGCCACGACTTCCCCGGAAGCAAGCGCAATTATCGGCTGATAGTGCACCTCGAACTCGTTTCGCTCCAACGCCAGGCGCAAATCGCCTTCCAACGCCAGGCGCAAGGAGGTTTTCTCATGCATCTCCTCCGAGAAATGCTGGAAATTGTTCTTGCCACGCTCCTTGGCCGAATACATCGCCGCATCGGCGTTACGCAACAAGGTGGTCGTATCCGCCCCATCTTGCGGATACATGCTGATGCCAATGCTGGCACTGACATAAAGCGTATGTCCTTCGACACTGAGCGGCCGATTGAGGATACGGATGAACTTTTCCGCGATGATGACCGCATTCTCGCGATCTGGCACATTCGGCAGAATCATCGCAAATTCATCGCCACCCACGCGGTATACGGCATCGCCCTGCCTGACGCAGGCGGACAATTTTTCGGCCACGGTTTTCAACAGGGAATCGCCGACATGGTGACCCAATGTATCGTTCACCACCTTGAAATCATCGAGGTCGAGAAAAAGCAGCGTCAGGTTCTGCGAGTTCGCCCTCGCCTCGCCGAGCATGGTTTCAAAGCGCTCATTGAATGCATGCCGATTGGGCAGATGGGTCACCGTGTCGTAGTAAGCGAGATATCCCACGCGCTCTTCGGCATGCGCCACCACGCGCCGCATGCGGCGCAGCAATAAGGCAGACGCCGCAATGATGGTCATGACCACCAGCACCGTAGTGCCGACATACCATAACAACTGGATATAAAGCTGCCGCATGTTGGCCCGCATGAATAGCTTACCCACTGGGATGCCTTCCACCTCAACATTTCGTATGTATTCAACATACGTCAACGTCACTCGCTGCGATTTTGCTACCAAAGGAGAAATAGTCGAGGTCTCGATACCCTGGCGACGATAGCTGGCGAAATCTTTACCTTGGGGAGTATAAAGAATCGCCACATCCACACTGGGAGAGGCTTGGAGAGTACCCAGGATTTCATCGGCTGCCACATGGTCATTGAACATTAATGCGGCACCGCTATTGTCGCCGATGATCCGCATCTGCACATTCAGCTCGCCCAGCAAGGAAGATCGCAGGATGACGAATTCGGCTACGATTAGCACGATGCCCGCCAGTAGCAGAGCGGCCGCCGTCACCACGAGATCGATCCTCCAAGTATTGTTCGGTCCCGTTTTTTGTGCGATCCAGAGCGGCAAGCCGGTATTCGTTTTCAATTGGCACTCCTCGCAAGCTTGAGCAATTTGGAACTCAAGGTCAGCCTTGCACGGCGTGCATTGAGCAAATTGACATCAAATGCCAATCGCCCATTTTCAATCGCCATGCTGATCACTGTTTCTTTGCGGGCAAAATCCGCAATATCCGTCACTGTCAGCGTTCCTGCATCGCGAACCACCTCCAGTAATTTTGGCAGGACCTCTGCCCCACTGGCTCCAATGAAAAGCACGTGGCAACCTCGTCCGTCTTCGGGTGAGACTATCGGCCTGACCAATATGCTCCTGTCGCGTAATTTCTTGCTTTGTAGTCCGCTGATCGAGGCAACTTGGGCATCCTGGGCAATGACGCAGAAAACTACTGCTGAACCGTCAGCCGCCATTTTTTCCGGCGGCCAGGTAGTGAACAATGCAAAATTATAAAGATAGGCTGCCTTCAGTTCATACTCCGACACGGCCACAGGCGGCATAGCGTATACCTTGACTGCCATCAAGCAGCCAAGGAAGATCATTATGGTTTTCGACAAGCCGCTGGACGTCATTCGCGTTAAAACCTGTAATCCAGCTTGATTCGTAATGTGCGGCCATCCTGTTTCAAGGAATCCTGAACAAAAGCACCGCTGTCGGCAGGATCCTCGTATTCCTTATCGAAAAGGTTGTAGGCACTTAGCGAGAAGTCCAATCCTTTCAGCAGATTTTTGCGGTTCAACGTCAGGTTGGCCAGCGCATAACCACTGACTTCACCTGCAGTGGTACGTCGCTCTCCGGTGTATTGCAACTCCATGCCGGCTTGCCAGGCACGCGCAAGAGGCACAGCCAGCGCAAGCTTGCCCAGCAGGCGTGGCGAATTTACCAGCCATCGGTCATCCGTTTTGTCCCTGGCCTCCTGATAACTGACGTTGCTCTTGATTCTTGCACCACTCTGCCAACGTTTCTCGGCGCTGAGTTCGATGCCCGTGGTATGCATGTCTTCGCCATTGATGAATACCAAGGTGTCGGTCTCATCCGTGATCTGCGAGATGAGGTTTTCGACATCGTAATGAAACACCGACAGCGTGCCGTGCCAGGAGGCGCCAAAACTCCGCTCCAGCACAGCCTCATAGGTATGCATCCTTTCGGGGTGTAAGTCGGGATTGCCTCGGTATCCATCGGTATCTTCATCACCGTAAAACATCTCATATGCATTAGGTGCTCGATAGGCGGAACCATAGATCAGCTTGAGCCCATTGCCTGGAGAAGGGTGGTAAATCAGGGCCACTCGTGGATTCACCGTGCCTCCGAATTGGCTGTAATGGTCGTAGCGCAGACCTGCATTCAGCAGGATATCGTCACGGATTGCGTATTCGTCCTGCACAAAAATTCCGTATTTATGGGGAGTGGAATCTGTTTTGAAGTATTCGAACGGCGGCGTCACATCGTAATTTCGCTGCATCTGGCGTAAATCTTTTTGATACTCGAAGCCACCCAGCAGCTTGTGGCCGGCAAAAGCCGTGCTCAGCAACCTCACCTCTACGCCTGCGCGCCGCCCTCGACTGCGGTCGACATTCAATGTCCCAACGTACGGGTAATCCCCGTCGTAATCGTATGTTCCGTAATAGAGACTGCCGGAAAAATTGAGCTCGTCGGAAAGAGCTGTACTGTAGCTTGCATTGACGAATGCATGGGTATCCACCGTTTCCATGCGCTCATCGCCAAATACCGATTCATACGGCGCTGAAGGATTGCTTTTGGGGCGCTTCATATAGCCCCCCTCAACCGTCCAATCCTGATAGGTGAACTTCGCGAACAGCTTGGAATAGCGCTCATCATCGAGATCATGCGCTACTGCGCCGAATTCCGGAGAAAACACATCCCGGCCTTCGCTAGCGTAGTGTGTGATCCCCAGCACCAGTTCGGCGCCGTTATCGAAGCGATTGCCATAACGATATCCGCCCTTGTAGCTGTTATGGCTGCCGGCTTCCGCGGTCACCGTAGACCCTGGCATGGCGGAAGCGGATTTGGTAATGACATTGATGACGCCGAAAAAGGCATTGTCGCCATAGGCCGAGGCGCCCGGGCCGGGAATGAATTCGACCCGCGCTATCATGTCGATATCAACCAGAAATTCATTGCCGATGTAGGCCTGGTTGAAAATGTTGTCGTTCACGCGGTAGCCATCAACCAAGAGCAGGACGCGTGTGTTGTAATCGCCAGGACGAGAGAAACCGCGCACGCCGATATAGCTCCAGCTATTATCGTTGCTGATATAAAGCCCAGGCATGCTGCGCAATACATCGGCAAGCGTGCGATATCCAAATGTACGGATTTCCTCGGCATCAACCACAACTGCAGCCGAAGGAGCCTCCCCTATCTTTTGGGAATAGCGCGAGGCGCTCGAAACTTCAAGTGTTACCAGTTGTTCAAAAGGGATGTCGACCAATTGCCCTGCGGTGAGTCCGGCGGACTCTGCAGCATGCGCAGTCGCCATGGAAAATAGCAAAGCAGAAGCGAAGAAGTTCGCGCCGACTCGGGAAGTGGTTCTGGATGTGCTAATCATTGATACTCGACCATAACACCATGCATTCTAAATGGTTTTATGGCTTCGGAAGAGCTCGTTTAAGAAACCTCTTCCTCATTCCGAGGGGTTGGATGCCACCTCGAATCAGTCAGTGCCGGCCATAACTTTAATTTATCGATCAAAAACCGTCCGGCCCTATTTGCATTCAGGAACCCTGAATTAATTATCGGCATGACTCGATTAAACCTTATATTTTATTTTTGATAATTGGATAAATCTAAGCTCAATTTGAGATTTGTCCCAACTTCATGTCGAATTTTTCTGACGAATACTGACGATCAATTAGCCGGCTTCGCCCACTCTTTGGGCAGAAATACCCAAATTTTACCTTGTTGCTTCATTGCACCTGCCTGACGGCCAGCCTCGAATCCCGCCCCCCAGAAAAAGTCAGCGCGAACGGACCCTTTGATAGCACCGCCGGTATCTTGCGCCAGCATCACTCTGCGTAATGGCTGTCCACTATTGGGATAGGTTGTACTGAGAAATACTGGTGCACCCAATGGAATATAGCGTGGATCGACAGCAATGCTGCGTTCTGCCGCAATCGGCACGCCCAATGCGCCGAGCGGCCCGGGCAAACCGCCAGGGAGTTCGCGGAAGAAGACATAGCTCGGATTGGTATTGAGCAACTCTCGCAGCTTGTTTGGGTTGCGTCGACCCCAATCCTTGATGCCTTGCATCGACGCTTTGTCAGGCGTCAATTCCCCCCTATCGATTAGAACCCGGCCGATGGACTGATAGGGATGGCCGTTCTGATCTGCATATCCGACCGGTAAGCTTTCGCCGTTTTCCAGCTTGATGATGCCGGATCCCTGTATCTGCAGAAAGAAAAGATCGACTACGTCATCCACCCACAGCAATTCCTTGCCACCCAATGGGGACTCGATGATATCGATTTCACCGCGACTGTAATATGGGGTCAACTTGTTGCTGCCAAGCCGACCGCGTAACCTGCGCCCGGCGAGTTCAGGGTATATGCTGCCAAGCTCGACGCTGATCAAATCATCCGGTTTGGAATAGAGCGGGTAACGATAACGTTCGGTACGCGTAAGACTACCATTCAGCTCCGGCTGATAATATCCCGTAATCAATCCGGTATCGGTGTTGTCGGGATTGGTCGCTTGGTAAGGCGTGAAGTGTTCGATCAGGAAGCTGCGGATCCTCTGCTTGTCCGGCGTCCCGAGCTGGCCCGCGGCAGCACAGGCATTACGCCATGCTTCGCGATTTTTAAGCGCCCCGCAGCTACGCAATAATGCAGGCCAGGCCGCAACAAGATCATCCTCTTCAAATCCATTGAGCGTAGACCATTCTGTCGGACGCAATAGTCCGTATTCCGGTGCCTTGGCCGGCTCGCCCGGCTTGACGATGACTGGCGGCGGAGCATAGCGCTCGGCATCGGGAATCTGCAATGGAGGCAGTGTTTCCTGTGGCTCGCATTTGCATGGCTGCGCCGCAGGCGCTACAACAGGAGAAGGAGGTTTGTCGGTAACGGGTTTGCTGGCAGGCGCCGCGCAACCCAAGAGAATAAATGGCAGAAAAACATAGGCTCTGGACAACATAGGCTCAGTGCAGCACGCGCGGCATCGAAAGGGTAAATGGAGGAATCGACGCTTCAAACTGAGTCCCGTCCTCCGCCGTCACCTGATAACTCCCGTGCATCGTGCCGACGGGGGTCGGCAATACCGTTCCGCTGGTGTACTGGAAATGCTCTCCCGGCTGAAGCAGCGGCTGCACGCCAACCACACCCAAACCACGCACTTCCTGAACCTGCTCATTGGAATCGGTGATTACCCAATGGCGGCTGATCAGTTGCGCCGCAACGCTGCCGGTATTGGTGATCGTAATGGTGTAGGAAAATACATAGCGCCCTTGAGCCTCATCGGATTGATCCGGCACAAACGCTGTTTCTACCGCGACAGAAAATTGATACTGTTTGTGCGAGGACATCGAATCGGTCCCTTCAGGAGATCAAACCGGTAGTTGGTGAGCTCGGTGACGCCGAATAAAGCTTTTTCGGCATGCGTCCGGCCAGATAGGCTTCTCGTCCAGCTTCAACTGCCTTTTTCATTGCCGAAGCCATCAGTACCGGATTCTTCGCCGCCGCGATCGCGGTGTTCATGAGGATGCCGTCGCAACCCAATTCCATCGCAATCGCCGCATCGGAGGCGGTACCCACACCTGCATCCACCAATACCGGCACCTTGGCGTTTTCAATGATGATCTGTAAGTTCCAGGGATTGAGAATACCCATACCGGAGCCGATCAGCGACGCAAGCGGCATCACTGCGCAGCAACCGATGTCTTCCAGCTGCTTGGCAATGATGGGATCGTCAGACGTATAAACCATCACATCAAAGCCCTCCTTGACCAGAGTCTTGGCCGCGGCAATGGTTTCCACCACGTTGGGATATAGCGTATGCGGGTCACCCAGCACTTCAAGTTTTACCAACTTGTGCCCGTCCAGCAACTCGCGCGCTAGACGCAGCGTGCGCACCGCATCATCAGCACTATAACAACCTGCAGTATTCGGCAGATACGTAAATTGCTCGGGCGGCACAAAATCCAGCAGCGACGGCTCGCCGGCGTTCTGCCCGATATTGGTACGCCGAATCGCGACGGTAACGATATTCGCGCCGCTGGCATCGATAGCCGCACGGGTTTGCGCGAAATCCTGATATTTTCCTGTCCCAACCAGCAGTCGCGAATTGTATGACTTGCCGGCGATGCTCAATGTATCCATGGTGTCCTTCAACCCCCACCTACCGCACCGACAATTTCCAGCCGGTCGCCCGTAAAGAGCCCGGTTTCAGCAAATGCAGTGCGTGGAACGATTTCACCGTTGCGCTCAATAGCGATGCGCTTGCCTTCCAGCCCCATGCGGCTGACCAACTGGGCAACGGTAAAGTTCGATTCTTCAAAAGTCCGGGTATTGCCGTTAATCGTGAGATTGATCAATTGTGTGTATGCAATCAATTCAAGTAAAATCGGTGGCGCTGCAATTCCGATGCGCCCTCTTGATGCCTGAAACCTTCAGGTTGAATATTATAGCGGGTTGAAAGGTGTTTTCGGTATCGGGTTTGTCTGACCCAAGACAACCACGGCATGCAGCAAGCTCATCAAGGCGGGTGTAGTTCAATGGTAGAACATTTGCTTCCCAAGCAAAATACGCGGGTTCGATTCCCGTCACCCGCTCCATCTCCAAAGCTCAAATGATCAGTACGTGAGAGCCTCAGCTGAAAAGTGCGGCATACACGACTCGAACGTGTGACCTACGGCTTAGAAGGCCGTTGCTCTATCCGGCTGAGCTAATGCCGCATGGGCGATTGAAGGCATGTGATGCCAATTGCTTGGGCTTAATGATTTTTGACCCACTTAACGAATTTGCAAACTGCAAAAATCAAGTGGTCGGGGTGGAGAGATTCGAACTCCCGACATCCTGCTCCCAAAGCAGGCGCGCTACCAGACTACGCTACACCCCGAGGGCTTGCAACTATACGCAATCCGAACCGTCCGGTCAATTTAATCTGATAAAATAGGCACAATCTCGAACATTAGAATTGTTATGGTAGCAGAACTCATCAACGGCAAACTACTTTCAGAAAAGTTGCTGGCAGACATCAAACAGCGCATCGAAGCGCGTATTTCCAAAGGGCAGCGCGCCCCTTGCCTGGCCGTCATACTCGTCGGGGATAGCCCTGCCTCCACTATTTATGTCAGCAACAAGCGCCGTTCCTGCGAACAGGCAGGCATGCGCTCCCTGTCCTACAACCTGGCAGAGAGCACTAACGAAGCGGATCTACTTAGCCTCGTGGACGAGCTTAACAATGACCCATTGGTCGACGGCATCCTGGTCCAGCTACCCCTTCCTCCGCAAATCAATGCGGAACGAATCATCGAGCGCATCAATCCCGCCAAGGATGTGGATGGCTTTCATCCCTATAATGTGGGAAGGTTGGCATTACGAATGCCCTTGCTGCGCCCCTGCACGCCACGCGGCATCATGACCATGCTGGAAAGCTTGAACATCGACTTGAAGGGTCTCAATGCAGTCGTCGTCGGGGCATCCAACATTGTCGGGCGGCCGATGTCGCTGGAACTTCTGCTGGCGGGCTGTACCGTCACAACTTGCCATCGATTCACAAAGAACCTGCCTGGCATCGTTGCCAATGCCGAATTACTTGTGGTTGCTGTTGGCAAGCCAGGCTTCATTCCTGGCGACTGGATACGTCCCGGCGCCATTGTCATCGATGTTGGAATCAATCGTCTCGACAGCGGAAAAATCTGCGGTGACGTGGAGTTCGATGCTGCCAGCAAGCGCGCCGGCTGGATTACACCCGTCCCCGGAGGCGTCGGACCGATGACAGTTGCCACCCTGATGGAAAACACGCTGGACGCTTTGGAGACCCGGGAAAAATTGCAGCAGGCCTGATCTTATCTGCTAGACATATTTTTCAATCGTAGTAAACTTGCGCCTGCTCTAACTTTCTGCTATCGCGCGATAGCTAACTTCCAAGAGTTCACATGACAGAAGCAATCAAACACTTTACTCCGTACCAGGCAAAACCTGACGAAGAGTATATGAACGACAAGCAGCTGGATCATTTCCGCAAGATCCTTAACACATGGAAATCCGAGCTGAGCCTGGATATCGACCGCACCGTGCATACGATGCAGGATGAGGTCACAATGTTTGCCGATCCAAATGACCGCGCCAGCCAGGAATCCGATATGGCTCTGGAGCTGCGTAATCGCGACCGCGAACGCAAGCTGATCAAGAAAATCGATGAAACGTTGAACAAAATCAACGAGCACGATTACGGCTATTGCGAAAGCTGCGGCGTGGAAATCGGCCTGAAGCGCCTGGAAGCACGCCCGACCGCCACGCTTTGTATCGACTGCAAAACCCTGGATGAAATCCGTGAAAAACAAGTCGCGAAGTAAGCCCGGTTCAATCTGATTGAAATGAAAAAGGCCGCTAAATTAGCGGCCTTTTTCATTTCAGCAATGTCGTTGGAGTTTCAAAAATAAAACAGCCTGATAATTTTCATTATCCGGCTGTTAATCGTCTACCCGATCGGGCAAGAATTACTCTTGCTCTGCGGACGCCTTCGGCTCTGCAGCAGGCGCATCCAACAGCGCCTTCATGGACAGGCGCACGCGGCCACGGTCGTCCACTTCCAGCACCTTGACGCGCACTTGCTGACCCTCCTTCAGGAAATCGCCAACCGCATTGACGCGCTGGTGAGCGATCTGTGAAATATGGACCAGACCATCCTTGCCCGGCAGCAGCGAAACGATTGCACCGATGTCCAGCAGCTTCAGCACAGTACCTTCATAGACCTGGCCCACTTCCACTTCCGCAGTGATCAGCTCAATGCGCTTCTTGGCCTCTTCGCCAGCTTCGGCATTGACGCAACCGATCTTGATAGTGCCATCATCGTCAATATCGATCGTCGTGCCGGTTTCCTCGGTCAGCGCGCGAATCACCGCGCCGCCCTTGCCGATCACGTCGCGGATCTTTTCCGGATTGATCTTCATGGTGATGATGCGCGGCGCAAATGCGGAAAGCTCTTCGCGCGAATGATCCATCGACTGCTTCATCAGGCCGAGAATGTGCATGCGGCCTTCCTTGGCTTGGGCCAGCGCGACCTTCATAATCTCGGCGGTAATGCCGGTGATCTTGATGTCCATCTGCAGCGCGGTAATACCAGCATCGGTACCCGCTACCTTGAAGTCCATGTCGCCGAGGTGATCTTCGTCACCCAGGATGTCGGTCAGCACGGCAAAGCGGTTGCCTTCCTTGATGAGGCCCATGGCGATACCTGCCACATGCGCCTTGACCGGCACGCCGGCATCCATCAGCGCCAGACAGCCACCGCAAACGGAAGCCATCGAGCTGGAACCGTTGGATTCGGTGATTTCGGAAACCACGCGAATGGTGTAGCCGAACTCTTCCTGGCTCGGCAATGCAGCCAGCAGGGCACGCTTGGCCAGACGGCCGTGGCCGATTTCACGCCGCTTCGGCGTACCAACGCGGCCGGTTTCACCGGTGGCATACGGTGGCATGTTGTAGTGCAGCATGAAGCGATCGTGATACTCGCCTTGCAGCGCATCGATGATTTGCTCATCACGGCCAGTGCCCAGCGTTGCAACAACCAGCGCTTGGGTTTCGCCACGGGTAAACAGCGCGGAACCATGGGTACGCGGCAGCACACCGGTACGGATGCTGATCGGACGCACGGTACGCGTGTCGCGACCGTCGATACGCGGCTCGCCGTTCAGGATCTGGCTGCGCACCACGTCGGCTTCCAGCTTGAACAGAGCATCCTTGATCTGGTTGGCCTGATTGGTGTCCGTCTCGGCGGTGACCATTTCCGCAAGAACGCGCGATTTGATTTCGTCCAGCTTGCTGGAACGCGCCTGTTTGGATTTGATCTTGTAGGCTTCGTTAATATCGTTGGCAGCCAACGCGGTAAGCTTTTCTACCATCGCAGCATCGGATTCCGGCGGGACCCAGTCCCAAGCCTCTTTACCGACTTCAGCGGCCAGCTCATTGATCAGGCTGATGACCGCCTGCATTTGCTGATGACCGTAAACCACCGCACCCAGCATCACGTCTTCCGACAGTTGCTTGGCTTCGGATTCAACCATCAGCACTGCGCTGTCGGTTGCGGCAACCACGAGGTCAAGCTCGGTTGTTTCCAGCTCGGACTTGGTCGGGTTCAGCACGTACTCGCCATTCATGTAGGCGACGCGTGCTGCACCGATCGGGCCATAAAAGGGAATGCCGGAAATCGCCAGTGCAGCGGAAGCGCCGATGATGGCCGGAATGTCGGAGTCGATTTCGTTATCTGACGACATCACTGTCGCGACGATCTGCACTTCGTTATAGAACGCTTCCGGGAACAGCGGGCGCAGCGGACGGTCGATCAGGCGCGAAGTCAGCGTTTCCTTTTCGGAGGGACGGCCTTCGCGTTTGAAGAATCCGCCGGGGATTTTGCCAGCAGCATAGGTACGTTCTTGGTAGTCAACAGTCAGCGGGAAGAAATCCTGGCCCGGCTTCACTTCGGTCTTGCCGACCACGGTCACCAGAACCACGGTGTCATCCAGGCTGACCAGTACGGCGCCGTCTGCCTGACGGGCGATCTCGCCGGTTTCGAGCGTAAGCTGGTGCCGGCCATAAGAGATGGTTTTTTTGATTGCTTTCACGACGTTACGTCCTTTTTAAATGAAAATAAGCCGACAAGCGCTGCGTTTCCGCATGCTTTCGGCTTATTTTTGTGAATACTCCAGAATTACTTGCGCAGGCCGAGACGTGCGATCAGGCTGCGATAGCGATCGGCATTCTTGCGCTTGAGGTAGTCGAGCAGCTTGCGGCGTTGGCTAACCATAGCCAGCAGACCGCGACGGGAATGGTGATCCTTGGCATTGACCTTGAAGTGTTCGGTCAAGGTGCTGATACGGCTGGTGAGAAGCGCCACTTGCACTTCTGGGGAACCGGTGTCATTTTCACCTTGTTTAAATTCGCCAATAAGCCTGGCTGTTTCAGCAGTCGTAATGGACATCTTTTTCTCCTAATCTTGAACCGCGCATTCTAACCCTAAATTGAATATATTAACAAGGTGTTAATCGTTTTTTTACTACTGCCCATGCGTCTGAACCAGACGACGGGGTGCAATCTTGCCGTCCGGCGTCACTTCACCCAAACCGAGAAACCGCTGCTCCTGCCCGTACAGACGGACATCGCCCAGTTGAAGCTTCCCTGGCTGCCATACTGACTGGCCCTGGCATAAGTAATAAGCACTGTCAGCATCGAGCGCGACCGCGGGCAAGTCCTGCAGCATGCAATCCGGGGACAAAAGGATCGCATCCCGCTCCTCCAGCTGCATGGCTTCAAGCGCTTCCAGCGTCACGGCACGCGACACGTCAAAAAGACCGGATACCGTACGCCGCAACTGGGTCAAATAAGCGCCGCAACCCAAAGCCTTGCCGATATCTTCCGCCAGCGTCCGAATATAGGTTCCCTTGCTGCAGGAAACCAGAATTGTCGCGCTCGGCTGGTCCAGCTCAAGCAATTCGATGTGATGTATGGTCACCACCCTCGCCGGCCGTTCGATTTCAATGCCGACGCGCGCATATTCGTATAACGCCTTGCCCTGATGCTTGAGTGCGGAATACATGGGTGGCACCTGATCAATCTCGCCCATGAATCCACGCAATACTTCTTCCATCTTTTCGCGCGTGACGTCCACTTCGGCCGTTGCGAGGATTTCGCCCTCCGTATCGCCCGTGGTCGTAGTCGCGCCCAGTCGCATAGTCGCGCAATAGGTCTTGTCGGCATCCAGCAAGAAATGTGAGAACTTGGTTGCCTCGCCAAAGCAGACCGGTAACAAGCCGGTCGCAAACGGGTCCAGACTACCGGTATGTCCCGCTTTCGCTGCTTGATACAGGCGTTTTGCTTGCTGCAATGCCTGATTGGATGAGAGCCCGACGGGTTTGTCCAACAACAGGACACCGTCTACCGGCCGCTTGATACGTTTGTGCTGCACCAGAAATCAATCTTCTTCGGAGTCAGTCTTGTTATCTTGGGCCACGGCATCGTCTATGATGCGGGAAAGGCGCATACCACGCTCGATCGATGCGTCGTAAACAAAATGCAGCTGAGGTACCGAGCGTAGCAGCATCCGTTGAGAAAGCTGGCTGCGCAGGAAGCCGGCCGATTTCTCCAGCCCTTTTTGCAGATCCGGTGAGTTCTCAACTGCGCTGTAAAAGACCTTGGCGTGCGCCAGATCACCTGTCACCTCAACTTCGGTAACCGTGACCATGGACACGCGCGGATCCTTGACTTCGAACTGCAAAAGATCAGCCAGTTCGCGTTGAATCTGCTCGGCCACGCGCTGGCTTCTGGCGAATTCCTTGGCCATTAGAGCGTTCTTGCCACTTCCACGACTTCAAAGACTTCAAGCTGATCGCCCACCTCGATGTCATTGAAATTCTTGAGCGACAAACCACATTCGAAGCTGGCTTTAACTTCGCGCACGTCATCCTTGAAACGCTTGAGCGAATCGAGCTCGCCGGTATGGATGACAACGTTGGAACGAAGTACGCGCACTTTCGAGCCGCGCTTGACGATGCCGTCCAGCACATAGCAACCCGCGACCGAGCCGACCCTGGAAATTCGGAATACTTCCCGGATTTCGACCAGTCCGATGACGTTTTCTTTTTCTTCCGGCGACAGCATGCCGCCGAGAGCAGCCTTCACTTCATCGACTGCTTCGTAAATGATGTTGTAGTAACGCACATCCACGCCTGCTGATTCCATCAGCTTGCGCGCGCCGGCATCTGCCCGAACATTGAAGCCGATGACCACCGCCTTGGACGCGGCCGCCAGATTGACATCGGACTCGCTGATCGCGCCCACGCCGGTATGCAGGATGTTGACCTTCACTTCGTCAGTGGACAGTTTCTGCAGCGATGTAGCCAGCGCTTCGTATGAACCCTGCACATCGGACTTGATGATCAGCGGCAAGGACTTGACCTCGCCTTCGCCCATCTGTTCAAACATGTTTTCCAGTTTGGCCGCCTGTTGCTTGGCCAGCTTCACATCGCGGAACTTGCCTTGGCGGAACAGCGCGATTTCGCGCGCCTTGCGCTCGTCGTTCAAAACGATGGTTTCTTCACCGGCATTCGGCACTTCGGACAGACCAAGAATCTCTACTGGAATCGAAGGGCCCGCTTCCTTCACTTCGCGCCCCGCCTCGTCCATCATGGCACGCACGCGGCCATAGGAGCTGCCCGCAAGCAGCATATCGCCGCGCTTGAGTGTACCGGATTGCACCAGTATGGTTGCCACTGGACCGCGACCCTTATCCAGGCGGCCTTCGATAACAAGACCCTTGGCCGGCGTATTCTTGGCCGCTGTCAATTCAAGCACTTCGGCTTGCAGCAACACGGCTTCCAGCAAGTCTTCGATGCCCTGGCCGGTTTTGGCCGAAACTTCGACGAACATGGTATCGCCACCCCAATCTTCGGGCACGACTTCCTGCGCCACCAGTTCCTGTTTGACGCGCTCCGCGTTGGCGTCCGGCTTGTCGATCTTGTTGACGGCTACCACCAACGGCACTTTGGCGGCCTTGGCATGGTGCACGGCCTCGATGGTTTGAGGCATCACGCCGTCGTCTGCGGCCACCACCAGGATAACTACGTCCGTGGCCTTGGCGCCGCGGGCGCGCATTGCCGTAAATGCTTCGTGGCCCGGCGTATCAAGGAAAGTCACCTGACCGCGCGGTGTTTCCACGTGGTAAGCCCCGATATGCTGGGTAATGCCGCCGGCTTCACCGGAAGCCACGCGGGTACGACGAATGTAGTCGAGCAAGGATGTCTTACCGTGGTCGACATGGCCCATCACGGTCACGACTGGAGGACGGCTTTCCTGCACGGCTTCGACATGCTCTGTTTCGAGGAAGGCTTCCGGATCGTTGGCTTCGGCGGCACGGGCGGTATGGCCCATTTCTTCCACCACGATAATCGCGGTTTCCTGATCCAGCACCTGATTGATGGTCACCATCATGCCCATTTTCATGAGCGTCTTGATCACTTCGGCAGCCTTGACTGCCATCTTGTGCGCCAGATCTGCGACGGAGATGGTTTCAGGCACCAACACTTCGCGCACGAGAGGTTCCGTAGGCGCGGAGAATGCATGTTGCTGGTCGCCATTATCCTTATGCGATTTGGACTTGCCCTTGTGGTCGCGCCAGCCCTGGCCGACACCGACATCCCCGCGAGTCTTGATACCGCGCTTTTTCGCAGCATTGTCCCAATCGCCGGCACCCTTGCTCTTTTTCGCCGGCTTTTCGTCGGCTTTGGCTTTGTCCTTGGCCGCAGGCTTGTGCAGCGTGCCTTCGCTCAAACTCGCCGGGGCAGCTGGTGCGGCAGCGGCTTCGCTCGCTTTGCGCGCCTCTTCTTCCTGCCGCCTTTGCAGCAATTCCTGTTTTTTGCGCTGCTCTGCGCTCTGCAATGCAATTAGTTCCGCTTGGCGACGCGCCTCTTCCTCACGCTTGGCAATCTGCTCGGCATCGAGCAGATCATGTATGCGTGGACGACCAACAGGCTTTTCCTGAACGGCAACGACCTCAGGAACTTCAGGCTGCTCCGGCTCAGGCGCGACCTGAACCTCGGGTTCAGGAGCAACTAGAATTTCCGGTTCCGGCTCTGGCAGCGACTGCGGCTCGATGGGCAACTCGACCGCCTGCTCGGCTTCGGCAACCTGATCGCTCGGGTCACGGCGCACCAGAACACGTTTCTTTCGCACTTCGACCTGAATGGTACGAGCCTTGCCGCTGCTGTCCGACTTGCGAATTTCGGTCACTTGTTTACGCGTCAGCGTAATCTTGTTTTTGGGGGCTTCAGCGCCATGGCCTTTGCGCAGATAATCCAGAAGCGCGGTTTTATCCTGCTCGGTAAGCCTGTCGTCCGGATTGGCTTTGTGCACCCCGGCCGCCTTCAGCTGCTCAAGCAGCAGCTCTGCCTGCAGGCCCAGCTCGCTGGCAAATTGTGCTACGCTCGATTGTCCCATACTGCTCTCCAGTCTACTTTTGCGGTTGCCCTATCAGGCAAACCAGGGCGCGCGCGCCGTCATGATTAATTGTTTGGCGCGCTCTGCGTCCATCGAGGTCAGTTCGACCAGGTCGTCCACTGCCAGATCCGCCAGATCTTCAACCGTTGAAATTCCCTTGGCAGCCAACAGATGCGCGGTATCCGCATCCATGCCTTCCATGGTCAGCAAACCTTCGGATGCCTCTTCGACCTTTTCTTCCTTGGCAATAGCCTCAGTCAATATCGCATCGCGAGCACGTTTGCGCAGTTCGTTGACGGTATCTTCATCGAATGCTTCGATCTCCGTCATTTCGGAAAGCGGCACATAAGCGATTTCTTCGAGCGAACTGAATCCTTCCTGCGCCAGGATGTCAGCTACTTCCTCATCGACATCCAGCTTGTCCATGAACAGCTGACGAGTCTTGGAGTGCTCGGCCTCATTTTTCTGGGCAGCCTCTTCTTCCGTCATGATGTTGAGCGTCCAGCCCGTCAATTCGGAAGCCAGGCGTACGTTTTGCCCGCTCTTGCCGATGGCCTGTGCCAGCTGGTCCTCGTCAACGACGACATCCATGCTGTGCGCATCTTCATCAACCACGATGCTCGACACTTCGGCCGGAGCCATCGCATTGATCACGAATTGTGCCGGCTCCATGGACCAAAGCACGATATCCACGCGCTCACCGGCCAGTTCGCCGGTCACCGCTTGCACGCGCGAGCCGCGCATGCCTACGCAAGTACCCACCGGGTCCAACCGTTGATCGTTGGATTTCACCGCAATCTTGGAGCGCAAGCCCGGGTCACGTGCGGCGGACCTGATTTCAAGCAGGCCCTCCTCGATTTCCGGGACTTCCAGCTCGAACAGCTTGACCAGGAATTCCGGCACCACACGCGAAAGGATCAGCTGCGGACCACGCCCACCACGCTCAATGCGCATCAGATATGCGCGAACACGGTCACCAACGCGCAAGTTTTCCTTGGGAATCATTTGCTCGCGTGGCAGCAAGGCTTCAATGCGGCCAATTTCAATGATCGCATTGCCCTTTTCCATGCGCTTGATCATCCCGGTCACGAGATGTTCCTTGCGCGCAAGGAAGTCGTTCAGGATTTGCTCACGCTCTGCTTCTCGCACCTTTTGCAAGATGACCTGTTTGGCGGCCTGCGCGCCGATACGTCCGAATTCGATAGACTCCAGGGCCTCTTCGATATAGTCCCCTTCGCTCAGGCCCTGTGCACGTTCATCGCTCACGGCCACCTGTGCAGCCGGATTCTCGAGCGCGCCGTCGTCCACGACCTGCCAGCGCCGGAAGGACTCGTATTCGCCACTGTTGCGGTCGATAGCCACGCGCACATCGGCATCATCCTGGAATCGTTTTTTGGATGCAGAAGCCAGCGCCAACTCGAGAGCAGTGAAAATTACTTCCTTTTCTACATTCTTTTCATGCGCCAGTGCATCAACCAGCAATAATACTTCGCGACTCATCTTCCACCTCCACCTAAAATTCAGGACTCAACCGGGCTTTATCGATATTGCTCAAGGCAAAACCTTGCAATCCTGCCTCGGTTTCGATTTGCACCACATCCTGATCAATGCCGCGTAAAATTCCCGTGAAATTCTTTCTACCCTCAACCGGTAGACGCATCTTCAACAGCACTCTGTTGCCGGCGAACCGGGTGAAATCGCTTTCCTTTTTCAGAACACGATCCAGCCCCGGCGAAGAAACTTCGAGGCGATCGTAATCCACGTCATTCTCAACCGCGAGCAAATGCGAGACGTGCTCGCTCACCAACGCGCAATCGTCGATATTGACGCCACCTGGCTTGTCGATAAACAACCGCAGAAGCTTTCCTCTGCCGGATATTTCCAGATCGACCAACTCATAGCCGATCTGTGTTAGCGACTGCTCCAGCAATGTATGTAAATCCAACATTGTTCCGGTTCCACAAACAAAAAATGGGCTGAAAGCCCATCTACAATAAGACCAATATTATATCAACCAATTCAACGAATTGGTACCGTAAAGCAAAAAGCCCTCATGAAGAGGGCTTTTTGACAGGATAAGGAGCCTGGCGGTGACCTACTTTGGCTGCGGCCGGGCTATGCCCTTAACGTTCGCCGCGCTCACGTTAGCCTGCG
>DATHWE010000013.1:0-5752 GCA_035460905.1 Methylophilaceae bacterium
GTTTGGTACGCGACAAGGTCAGCGCGTTTTCCGGCGCATCGCGCGTAATGGTCGAGCCTGCCCCGATGGTGGCGCCGGCTTCAACGGTCACTGGAGCTACCAACTGCGTATCCGAACCGATGAACGCGCGGTCGCCAATGACGGTACGGTGTTTGTTCGCACCATCGTAATTGCAAGTGATCGTACCTGCGCCAATATTCACATGTTTGCCGACGAGGCTGTCCCCGACATAACTCAGGTGATTGATCTTGCTTCCCTGATCCACTCGGCTGTTCTTGATCTCAACGAAGTTACCTATATGCGCTTCCTCAACCAGTTCGGTTCCCGGCCGCAGTCTGGCATAGGGGCCGATACGGGAGTTTTTCCCGACCACGGCACTGTCTATGTGCGTATAGGGCGCAATCTCACAGCCATCGGCGATGGCGGCATCCTTGATGACGCAATAAGCGCCTATGCTGACCCTGTCGCCGATTTCGACTTTTCCTTCGAATACGCAACCGATATCGATTTCGACGTCACGCCCGGTCTCGATCAGTCCCCGGACATCGATACGTTCGGGGTCGCGTAGCGTGACGCCTGCCTGCATCAAGCGCTGGGCTTCGTTTTTCTGATAGATGCGCTCCACTCCGGCCAGGTCGGATTTCGAATTGACGCCTATCACTTCCCACTCATCGAGCGCGCGCTCGGTGACTACGCCAACGCCGTCCGCGACTGCCATTGCGATCACATCGGTCAGGTAATATTCGCCTTGATTGTTTTCATTGCGCAGCTTGCCCAGCCACTGCTTGAGCAGGGCCGTCGGCATCGCCATGATGCCGCTGTTCACTTCCTGGATGCGGCGCTGCTCAGCGTCGGCATCCTTCTCTTCGACGATGGCCTGTACACGACCGTCGAAGCTGCGAACAATGCGTCCATAGCCTTTAGGTTCTGCTTTTTCCACCGTCAGCAACGCGAGATGTTGTTCCGCATTACGCAGCAGTGAGCGACAGGTTTCCGCACGTAGTAGGGGGACATCACCCAGCAGGACCAAGGTAACTCCGTCGTCTTTTAACAACGGCATCGCTTGCTGTACCGCGTGCCCGGTGCCTAATTGCTCTGCCTGCTCCGCCCACTGTATGTCGCTCCGCGCGATGGTTGCAGGGACTTGCTGTCCGCCGAATCCGTAGACCACCACGATGTTCTGCGGCTCGAGTTTTTCCGCGCAGGAAATGACATGGGAAAGCAGGGGACGGCCGGCAACCTGATGCAGGACCTTGGGCAGGTCGGAATGCATGCGCGTGCCCTTGCCGGCGGCAAGAATTACGATGTTGAGATTGCTACGGACTGACGACATATTGGGCGTAAGTATAAAGCAAAAAGGCAGCCTTCCGGCTGCCTTTGAGCTTGCTGCAATGATGGTTTAATGCGTGCCTTTGCGCAATTTCTGGATTGCGCGCAATTGAGCCACGGCCTCTGCCAGTTCCGCTTGCGCCGTGGCATAGTCGATCTCGGAGCTCTTGTCGCGCATCGCCTCTTCCGCAATGCGTTTTGCTTCGAGTGCGCTCGCTTCATCCAGGTCGTGACCACGGATGGCGGTATCCGCCAGAACCGTAATAACGCCAGGCTGGACTTCGAGCAGGCCGCCGGAAACGAAAATCAGCGTTTCCTCTTCCTGATTCGGCACCTTGACGCGTACCGCACCCGGTTTGATCTTGGTGATCATCGGGGCGTGATGCGGATAAATACCGACTTCACCCATCACGGCCGGAACGGCAACAAACTCAGCCAGTCCAGAAAAGATGGATTCTTCGGCACTTACCACATCGAGATGGATAGTCATTGCCATATTCGCTCAGCCTGGTGATTAAAGGGTCTTGGCCTTTTCGACGGCCTCTTCGATGCTGCCCACCATGTAGAAGGCCTGCTCCGGCAGATGGTCGTATTCGCCGTTGACGATCGCCTTGAAGCCCTTGATGGTGTCCTTGAGCGAAACGTACTTGCCCGGGGAACCGGTAAACACTTCAGCGACGTGGAACGGCTGCGACAGGAAGCGCTGGATCTTACGAGCACGGCCCACAGCCAGCTTGTCTTCCGGGGACAGTTCGTCCATGCCCAGAATCGCGATAATGTCGCGCAGTTCCTTGTAGCGCTGCAGCGTTGCCTGCACCGAACGTGCCACGTTGTAGTGCTCTTCGCCCACGACCAGCGGGTCGAGCTGACGCGAGCTGGAGTCCAGCGGGTCAACGGCAGGGTAGATACCCAGCGCGGCGATGTCGCGAGACAACACGACGGTGGAGTCCAAATGCTGGAAGGTCGTCGCCGGGGACGGGTCGGTCAAGTCATCCGCAGGGACGTAAACAGCCTGGATCGAAGTGATCGAACCCACCTTGGTGGAAGTAATACGCTCTTGCAGGCGGCCCATTTCGTCGGCCAGCGTCGGCTGGTAACCCACGGCGGAAGGCATACGGCCGAGCAGTGCAGACACTTCGGTACCGGCCAGCGTGTAACGGTAGATGTTGTCCACGAAGAACAGGATGTCGCGGCCTTCGTCACGGAACTTCTCGGCCATGGTCAGGCCGGACAATGCCACGCGCAGACGGTTGCCAGGCGGTTCATTCATCTGACCGAACACCATCGCCACCTTGGACTCGGACATGTTCTCCAGGTTGATAACGCCGGCTTCAGCCATTTCATGGTAGAAGTCGTTACCTTCGCGGGTACGTTCGCCCACGCCGGCAAACACCGACAGACCGCTGTGCTGCTTGGCGATGTTGTTGATCAGCTCCAGCATGTTCACGGTCTTGCCCACACCGGCGCCCCCGAACAGGCCGACCTTGCCGCCCTTGGCAAACGGGCACACCAGGTCAATCACCTTGATGCCGGTTTCCAGCAGGTCAACGGAAGGAGAGAGCTCTTCGAAGGTCGGCGCCTTCTGGTGAATCGAGCGACGCTCGTCGCATTCAATCGGGCCGGCTTCGTCGATAGGACGGCCCAGCACGTCCATGATGCGGCCCAGCGTGCCGTGACCGACAGGAACGGTGATCTGCGAACCCGTCGCCTTGAATTTCATGCCGCGGCTCAAGCCATCGCTGGAGCCCATGGCAATGGTACGCACCACGCCGTCACCCAGCTGCTGCTGAACTTCCAGGGTCAGACCGACTTCTGCGGTAGAACCTTCTTCGTCCAGAATCAAGGCGTCATACACCTTGGGCATTTGGTCACGCGGGAACTCGACGTCAACCACGGCGCCGATACATTGAACAACTTTACCTTGACTCATCTTGGATTCCCCAATCTATACTTGATTTCGTTTCATCGCAGCGCGTTTTGAGAATCTGGTCTCGTCTTAACGTTCGCTACGCTCACATCAGTTTCGCCCAATCTCAAGGCGCTTAGCGTCAAACTGCCGCTGCGCCACCTACGATTTCCGAGATTTCCTTGGTGATCGCCGCTTGTCTGGCCTTGTTGTAGACCAGTTTCAGTTCGCCGATCACGTTCTTCGCATTGTCCGAAGCGGACTTCATTGCCACCATCCGTGCGCTTTGCTCGGACGCCATATTTTCAGCCACGGCATGAAACACCAGCGACTCGATATAGCGGGTCATCAGGTCGTTGATGACTTCCTTGGCTTCCGGCTCGTAGATGTAGTCCCAATGACCTTCGGCACTGCCCAGCTGCTCACCGGAGAGCGGCAGCAGCTGCTCAATCACCGGCTCCTGCTTCATCGTATTGATGAAACGGGTATAGCAGATGTGCAGTTGGTCGATTTCACCGGCAATGTAAGCATCCAGCATGACCTTGATCGGCCCAATCAGCTTTTCCATGTGCGGCGCATCGCCCAAGCCAGCGACATGCGACTTGACCTTGGCACCGACACGGCCCATGAAGCCCAAACCCTTGTTACCGATAGCGGTGACGTAAACGCCACGCTTTTCGGTTTCCCAGGACTTCATCTGATTGATCGCCATACGCAGCACGTTGGTGTTGAGGCCGCCGCACAATCCCTTGTCCGACGTTACGACGATCAAGCCGACATTGGCGACCTGATCACGCTTGACGATGAACGGATGCTTGTATTCCGAGTGCGCATGCGAAAGGTGAGCTGCCACGTTGCGGATTTTTTCCGCATAGGGGCGAGCATGCCGCATCCGCTCCTGCGCCTTGCGCATCTTGGATGCGGCCACCATTTCCATGGCCTTGGTGATCTTGCGCGTGTTTTCGACGCTCTTGATCTTGGTCCGAATTTCCTTGCTGCCAGCCATTTTGGTCTCCGCCTTAGTAAGCGTTGGTTGCCTTGAAATCCTGAATTGCGGCTTCCAGCGCCTTCTGATCGTCGCCGCCAAGATCCTTGGTAGCTTCGATCTTGTCCATCAGATCCTTGTACTTGGACTTCACGAAGGAGTGCAGGGCAGATTCGAAGGACAGCGCCTTGGCAACCGGTACGTCATCCAGGTAACCCTGGTTGGCAGCCAGCAACGTCAGAGCCATTTCGGAAGTGCTGAGCGGAGCGTACTGCGCTTGCTTCATCAGCTCGGTCACCATACGGCCGCGTTCCAGCTGCTTGCGGGTGGTTTCGTCGAGGTCGGAAGCGAACTGCGCGAACGCAGCCAGTTCACGGTACTGGGCCAGTGCCAGACGCACACCGCCGCCCAGCTTCTTGATGACCTTGGTCTGTGCAGCGCCACCGACGCGGGATACCGAAATACCGGCGTTGATCGCAGGACGGATACCGGCGTTGAACAGGTCGGTTTCCAGGAAGATCTGGCCGTCGGTAATCGAAATCACGTTGGTCGGCACGAATGCAGACACGTCGCCGGCGGCGGTTTCAATCACCGGCAATGCGGTCAGCGAACCGGTCTTGCCCTTGACTTCACCGTTGGTGAATTTCTCGACGTATTCTTCGTTGACGCGAGCCGCACGTTCCAGCAGGCGGGAGTGGATGTAGAACACATCGCCCGGGTAGGCTTCGCGGCCCGGCGGGCGGCGCAGCAGCAGGGAGATCTGGCGATAGGCCCAGGCTTGCTTGGTCAGATCGTCATAAACGATCAGCGCATCCTGACCGCGGTCACGGAAGTATTCGCCCATGGTGCAACCGGCGTAAGGAGCCAGGAATTGCAGCGCGGCGGAGTCGGAAGCGGCAGCAGCCACAACGATGGTGTACTCCATCGCGCCATGCTCTTCCAGCTTGCGTACCACGTTGGCGATGGTGGAGGCCTTCTGGCCGATCGCAACGTAGATACAGGTCATGTTCTGACCCTTTTGATTGATAATCGCGTCGACAGCGACGGCAGTCTTGCCGGTCTGACGGTCGCCGATGATCAGTTCGCGCTGGCCGCGGCCAACCGGAACCATGGAGTCAATGGACTTCAGGCCGGTTTGAACCGGTTGCGAAACCGACTTACGAGCGATAACGCCCGGTGCGACCTTTTCGACCTTGTCGGTCATCTTGGCGTTGATCGGGCCCTTGCCGTCGATTGGCTGACCCAGTGCGTTCACGACACGACCGATCAGCTCGGGGCCGACCGGCACTTCCAGAATGCGGCCGGTGCACTTGCAGGTGTCGCCTTCGGAAATATGTTCATACTCGCCCAGAACCACGGCGCCGACGGAATCGCGCTCCAGGTTCAGCGCAAGGCCGAAGGTGTTGCCCGGGAATTCGATCATTTCGCCGGCCATCACGTTGGACAGGCCGTGGATGCGAACGATGCCGTCCGTCACCGAAATCACGGTACCTTGGGTACGCGCTTCGGCGCTGGTGGAGAAATTCTCCAGC
>DATHWE010000014.1:0-8865 GCA_035460905.1 Methylophilaceae bacterium
CAGGCCACGCGCAACGGGCAGCCATTTGCCAATGTCACCGAGACTTTTACCCGCGAGGGCGAGCGTTACAAGCTGGAAAGCATCACGCAAGGCATAGGCGTTTATGCACTCTTCGGCAAACGCCGCTTGTACAGTGAGGGCGAGGTGACGGCTGCAGGCTTGCGCCCGACGCATTTCGAACAGCAACAAGGCGACCAGCCTAAAAAAGCCGTATCTGCAGATTTCGATTGGGCTGCCAATACGCTGTCGATGAAATACAAGGGCAAGACCAATACCGCCCCGTTGGAGCCTGGCGCGCAGGATATCCTGAGCTTTGCCTACCAGTTCATGTTCAAGCCACCGCAGGGCGATGAAGTCGTCATGCCGGTGACGACCGGCAGAAAAATGCGTGTCTATCGGTATCGTGTCGCGGAGCGCGATGTGGCGGTCGACAACGAAGCCGGAAAATACAAGGCGATCCATCTCGTCAATGCGGAGCAGGACGACGACCAGAAGGAGCTTTGGCTGGGTGCCGAAGCGCATCATATCCCGGTGCGGATTACCATGAAGGATGAAAACGGCGCCAAAATCGAGCAGACGCTGACCAGTCTGCATGTCGAGTAAACGCGCTTATCGCCCGTTGTTCTGGGCGCTGCTGATTTCGCTGGTCGTGCATCTGGCGTTAATCGCCCGCGTCTCGTGGCTTGAATGGAGCAGACCGATAGGCGTGCCTATCATGGTCGAGTTGGCCCCAAAGCCGCTGCCCAAGGCCCCACTGCAGAAAACTGCAATGCCGGCCAGCAAGCCAAAAGCCAGCAAACCTGCGCCGATCGCTCAACCCAAGCCGATCGAGCCTTCTCCAGCCGAACCGCTTCCGCAGGCCGAGCCGGAGGTTCCGCCTGCTTCTGAGGCGCTGCCGGTTGCCGTTGTTCCCATGCTGGAGAGAGAGATGCCGGCGCCTATCGCCATGATCCCGATGGGAGAGGAAGGCGACCTTCCGCAACCGCCGGAGGAGGCATTGCCTGCACCGCCGAGCCATGTGGAAATCGAATACCGAATTTTGCGCAAAGGTGGCGTAGCAGGCGTGGAGCGGCATAGCTATCTGGCCGGCGAGGATGGACGGTATGTCCTTACCAGCATTGCCGAGCCCAAGGGGCTATTGGCGCTGGCGCTGTCGGACCTGACCCAGAAGAGCGAAGGCACAGTGACTGAGCAGGGACTCAAGCCTGCGACATTTATCTATCATTACGGCAAGAATCCCGATAAGGCGCAAAAGGCTACCTTCAATTGGGAGGCGGGGAAACTACTGATGGAAACCGGCTCGCGTCGGCAGGAAGTGCCGTTGACGGATGGGGCGCAGGACCTGATGAGTTTCATGTACCAGTTCATGTTTGTGCCGCCGCTGCAGGAAATGCAGTTGGCCATTACTAATGGCAAGCGGCTGAAAACATACGCCTACGGATTCGATGGTGAAGAAACCTTGCAAACCCCGTTCGGCGAGGTGCGCTGCCTGCATATCGGCAGAGCCGGCGGCGACGGAGAAGAAAAAACGGACCTGTGGCTCGCCGCAGATTATCATTACCTCCCGGTAAAAATCAGTAAAACAGAAAAGGACGGCACGGTGCTGGAGCGCATTGCGACACGCCTGCAAGTGGAATAGTCATGACACAACAACTCAACGAAGCTTTGATGCGCCAGGCGGGCATGGCGCTGGCGATGGTACTCGGGCCGCATGGCCCGGCCGATGCCAAATTGAGCGCTTATTTTCGGGAAAACCCCAAGCTGGGTGTCAAGGACAGGGCATACATTGCCGAGTCGGTTTATCAGGTGCTGCGCCGCAAGCGGCTGCTCGAATATCTGGCCGACGGCGTTGATGCGCGCCGCCTGCTGCTGGCGGCCCAGCTTCGCCTGCAAGGCATCAGCTTGCGCGATCTCGGCCCTTTGCTGAACAAGCAGCAAACCGAATGGGCGCATGCGATCAAGGCCAAGTCCACGGAAAACCTGCCGCTGGCGATTCAGGCCGATCTTCCTGACTGGCTGTGGGAGCGGCTCTCCGAACAATACGGCGAGCAGGAAGCGCTCACTCTCGCGCGTAGCCTGCATCTATCGGCGCCGCTCGATTTGCGCGCGAACGTTGTCAAGGCGACGCGCGAGGAAGTGCTGGAGCAATTCGCCAAGGACAGGATCGAGGCCGTGCCTACACCCCTGTCGCCTTACGGTATCCGCCTGCACTCCAAGATCACGCTCAACCGGCAGCCGATGTTCATGGATGGCAAGATCGAGGTACAGGACGAAGGCAGTCAGCTGCTGGCACAGCTGGTCGCGCCTCGCCGCGGCGAAATGGTGGCGGATTTCTGCGCCGGCGCCGGCGGCAAGAGCCTGGCGTTGGGCGCATTGATGCGCAATACCGGCCGTCTGTATGCCTTCGACGTATCGGAAAAGCGTTTGCACAATCTCGGACAGCGCCTCAAACGTTCCGGCCTCTCCAATCTTCACAGCCAGGTGATCGTAAACGAACGCGATGCCAAGCTGAAACGACTCGCCGGCAAGTTCGACCGCGTTCTGGTTGATGCTCCTTGCAGCGGCCTCGGTACCTTGCGCCGCAATCCCGATCTCAAATGGCGCCAGACGCCGCAGGATGTCGAGGAACTGACCGCGAAGCAGGCTTCCATCCTGCAAAGTGCGGCGAAGCTGGTGAAACCGGGCGGCCGTCTGGTGTATGCCACATGCAGTTTGCTGCGCGAAGAGAACGAGGCGATCGTCGAAGCGTTCCTGGCGAGCAATTCCGAATTTGAAACCGTTAATGCCGCGGAAATCCTGGCCCAGCAGCAAATCCCGCTGGATACCGGCCCTTATCTCAAGCTGCTCCCGCAGCAGCACGGTACGGACGGATTTTTTGCGGTAGCAATGGCCCGCAAAGCCTGATTTTCGATGCTCAGGCTGGGCCCTTTGCCCGCTTGACGCATAAATACATTTGTATGAATATACAGCTCCCCGGCTCGCTCATCGGGTCAGAGAAGAAGCTGAAGTCGCACGTGGCTGACTGAATATCATGCTTTCCGAATCACCCTTTTTACGCTGAAAGATATTGCCTCATGCAGAATCAACTGGATATCTTCGTGGCTTCCCTGAACGAATTCTGGATTCAGGTCGCGACATTTGTTCCCAAACTCCTCGCCGTCCTCATCATTCTTTTTATTGGCTGGGGAATCGCCCGGCTCGCGCGTGCCGGCATTCATCGCCTGCTGAGTTTTGCGCATTTCGACAGCATTGCGCAGAAGTCCGGCCTGGAATCCTTTCTGCAGCAAGGTAACGTGCAACTGACGTTGTCCGGCATCATCAGCGAAATCGTTTACTGGCTGGTCATCCTGATGTTTATCATCACCGGTGCCAACATGCTGGGGTTGGCAGAAGTGTCCGGCATACTCGTCGGCCTGGCAGGCTATTTGCCGCATATCATTATCGCCATCCTGGTACTGATATTCGGTACGCTGCTGGCGCGCTTCATCAATCGCCTGGTGTTTGCCTGGCTGCATAGCATCAAATTCGAGGGTGCGCTGGCCGTCAGTACCTCGAGCGAGTACCTGGTGCAGGTCTTCGTGCTGTTCGTTGCGCTGGAGCAACTGAATATCGGCACCCAGCTGCTGACTGCGTTGTTCGTAATCGTCGTCGGCGCGGTATTCCTTGCGCTGGCCATTGCCTTCGGTCTGGGAGGCAAGGATTGGGCGTCGAAGGTCATCGAGAATCTGCAGGAAAACGCGAAGAAGAAATAGGTTCAGGTGAAAACTGCTCAAGCCTCTTCGCACGATCTGCCACCGGATGCACGCGATGCGTTGGATCCAGTGGCGGTGCTAAAGCTGTTTCGCGTCATTTTTCAATCGGTCAATCGCCATTCCCACGAGGTCGAGAGGAAAGCCGGAATTGGCGGTGCCCAGTTGTGGGCGCTGGCGGAGATTTCGGGCAGGCCGAGAATCACTGTCACGGAGCTGGCCAAGGCGATGTCCATCCACCAGTCCACCGCCAGCAATCTGCTCGAAAAGCTGGAATCCCAGAATTACATCGCGCGCAATCGCAGCGATGAAGATCGCCGGGTAGTGCTGCTGACCTTGACGCCGCGTGGTGAGGAAATCCTGAGCAAGGCGCCGCTGCCCTATCGAGGCGTGCTGACCGATGCGCTGCTGAAACTGGATGCAACCAGTCTGGAGGTGTTGCAGAGCAGTCTCGAAAACCTGGTTTCCCAGCTGGAATACAAACAGCTCAAGGGTGCTTTCGAGCCTTTGGGAAAAATCTGACCGGCGGCGTGGACTACCTCATTCTGATTGCCGGCTTGGGTTGCGCCGCCATCGGAGGCGAGTTGTTCGTGCGCGGTGTCGTGGGGCTGGCGCAATGGGCGCGCATCTCGGCTGGCATCATTGGCGCCACATTCGCCGCTTTTGCGACATCCAGCCCGGAGTTGTCCGTTGCCATTACTTCCGCATTGGCACAGAAACCTCAGATTGCACTGGGCGACGCGCTGGGCAGCAACGTCGTCAATCTGGCGCTTATCCTGGGCCTCGCTCTATTGATTTCACCGATCCACGCTACGCGCGACAGCATGCGCCGCGATTTCTCGGTGGCATTGCTGGTGCCGTTGCTGCTTGGCGTACTGGCGTATGACGGAGTGCTGTCGCACGTCGATGGCGTCATCCTGTTGTCGGTATTCCTTGCCTGGCTGTTTTCCGTGGTGCTGGAAGTCAGGCGCCAGCGGAGCGCTGTCGGCAACGTGCTGGGCGAAAGCCGCCACAGGCTGGCCATCGTTTCCAGTCTGGCGGGACTGGTATTCCTGATTGCCTCGGGCAAGCTCATCGTGATGGGCGCTACGAGCATAGCGGTGGCACACGGCATCGATGCTTTCGTCATCGGGGCGACCATGGTTGCTCTGGGCACGTCTGCCCCGGAACTCGCTACCGCGATCGTTTCGAAATTGCGCGGACACGATGAAATCGGGTTGGGCACCTTGCTTGGCAGCAATATTTTCAATGGCCTGTTCATCATCGCCATTGCGAGCATGATCCATCCCATCGTACTGAGTCGCGAAAATGTGGCGCTTGGCCTGGCGTTCGGCTTTCTTGCCACTGTCGCATGCCTGCCTGGCCGCAGTGGGAATATGACACGCGAACGTGGCCTGATCCTGCTGGCGCTGTATGCTGGCTATCTTGGATTGATCATTTAGGCGGCTATATGAAAATTCCTTCCCTCAACACGCAAATCCTGCTCGGCGCCGTCGGTGGCGTAGTCGCAGGCCTGGCGCTTTCCGCGCTGGGCAAGGAGGACGCTGTCACGCAGAACAGTCTTTATGTCGCCGGGCTGGTTGGCACGCTGTTTATCGACCTGCTGAAAATGGTGCTGATTCCACTGGTGTTTACTTCCATCGCGGTGGGTGTCGCCAATCTGCGCGCGCACCGGCAGATGCATCGGGTATGGATTGCGACGCTGGGCTTTTTCGTATTTTCGATGGCGCTGGCCATCATGCTTGGATTGGGCGCTGCCAACCTGTTCCGTCCAGGCGAGGGATTGCACCTCGATATGTTCCGCGATGCCATGCAGGGTTTCGAAGCCAAGCAGCTGCCTTTGCCGGAATTTTTCGCGCAATTCCTGCATGGCCTGTTCATGAATCCGGTCACGGCACTGGCACAAGGCAATGTGCTGGCGGTGGTGGTGTTCTCGTTGATACTCGGCATTGCCCTGGTCATTGGCGGCGAGCGATACCGCAATATCCTGCAGCTGTTGCAGGAGTTGCTGGAATTGTCATTGATGTTGGTGAACTGGATCATGCGTCTGGCACCGTTCGGCATCATGGCACTGCTGATCAAGCTGGTAGCCACGCAGGATGCCGCGCTGCTGACGACGCTGGCAAAATTCATTGCTGTCGTGATCGGGTCGACCCTGCTGCATGGTTTGGTCGTCCTGCCATTGCTGCTTTATCTCATTGTGCGGATAACACCGCTGCATTTCTGGCGCGGCGCACGCGAGGCGCTGGTGACGGCTTTCGCTACCAGCTCCAGTTCAGCGACGCTGCCGGTCACCCTGCGTTGCGTGGAACAGCATCTGCACGTGAAGCGTGACATCGCCGGTTTCGTCATTCCATTGGGTGCGACGATCAACATGGACGGCACAGCGCTTTACGAAGCTGCCGCTGCGCTGTTCATCGCCAACCTGGTCGGCATCGAACTCAACGGCATACAGCAGCTTATCGTTTTCTTCACGGCCATGATTGCCGCGATGGGTGCGCCCGGCATCCCCAGCGCGGGCATGGTGACCATGGTGATGGTATTGCAATCGGTGGGTTTGCCGGCCGAGGCGATTGCCATCCTGTTGCCCATTGACCGCCTGCTCGATGCATTCCGCACCGCGGTTAATGTGGAAGGGGATATGGTGGGTAGCCTGGTAGTACAGAAACTGGTGCGCGAAAAGCCGGGTTAAGGTTTTGCTTGCAGGCGCTGACGCAGAGCGTCGGCGATTTCGACGCGTAGGCGCTCTGCGATGTTCTGCTGCATGCGTGCCGCTTCTTCCGCGACGATGATATCGAGGTTTTCCAGCATCAAAGGCATCAAGGCATCGATCACGGCATCCGCGAGCTCTTCGCCTTTCCCCGACTGGGATGCCGGGGATGGTCCTTCGTAGATCTCCGTCAATACCGGAACTTCAACGGTTTCTTCGAGAATGACAAAAGGGGTGCTGCTTTCCTCGGATGCGGTTTCTTCCGGCATCGTTGCATAAGGAGAGGGCGCTGTTTCCGGGACAGGCGGCACAGTGACGTCTCCTGCCTGGCTGCGCTTCATCAAGGCATCCAGCCGGCTCAATACCTGCTCGAACTGTTCGTTGTTCCCGGGTTGATCCGCCACTATTGCTCCGTCGTTACATCGTGCGATTTGATTTCATAACCGCGATCTCGATAGAAGCGAAAGCGCGAGCGTGCCGTACTGCGGTCGTCTACTTCCAGTCCGACCACTTCGATCAGGCCCTTGAAACGGCTGAAAAAAGGTGGATGGTTCGGTGTCAGGTTGATCAGGATATCGTCATGTAGCAGGTTCTCGCCCTGCCAATCGATAACGATGGGCGTTTCGGGTCCGAGCGGATGATCGCTGCGGCAATGTGGCAGGAAACCGGTGGGCGGATGCGACCATAACATTGACTCGAGCTGTGCCGCCTCATTGGCGCCGGTAGTGTAGATGAACAGCCGCCGCTGTCTACCCAATGCCTGGTGCGCAAGTTCCGCCACCTGGCGGAACTTGTCCGGGACATTGAAATAGAAATCGATGCGCGTCATTGGCTGCTTATCGCTCGCCGCTCTTTTGCATCAGGAAATGTGTCAACAATGGCACCGGGCGACCGGTCGAGCCTTTGTCCTTGCCCGACTTCCAGGCGGTGCCGGCGATGTCCAGATGTGCCCAGTCGAATTTCTTGGCAAAGCGGGAAAGGAAGCAGGCTGCGGTGATGCTGCCGCCGGCACGGCCGCCGATGTTGGCCATGTCGGCGAAATTGCTCTTCAGCTGGTCCTGGTAGTCGTCCCAGGTGGGCATCGGCCAGACGCGGTCGTATGCTTCATCGCCGGCATTGTGCAGTTCCTTGATCAGGCTGTCGGAGTTGCCGAACAGGCCGCTGGCGTGGTGTCCGAGGGCGATCACGCAGGCGCCGGTCAGTGTGGCGATGTCGACCACCGACTCCGGTTCAAAACGCTCGACATAGGTCAACGCATCGCACAGGATCAGGCGGCCTTCGGCATCGGTGTTGAGAATCTCGATGGTCTGGCCGGACATGCTGGTGACGATGTCGCCCGGCTTGTTGGCGTCGCCGTCGGGCAGGTTCTCACAGGTCGGGATAACGGCGACGACGTTGATCGACAGATTCATTTCCGCGATGGCCTTGAGTGTGCCCAGCACGCTGGCAGCGCCGCACATGTCATATTTCATTTCATCCATTTCACCGGCCGGCTTCAGCGAAATACCGCCCGCGTCGAAGGTGATGCCCTTGCCAACCAGTGCAACCGGTTTCTGGTCGGATTCGCCCTTGCTGTAATGCATGACGATCAGCTTGGGTGGCTGACGGCTGCCCTTGGCGACGCTGAGGAAGGAGCCCATGCCGAGCTTTTCCATGTCCTTCTTTTCCAACACTTCGACCTTGAAGTCGTAACTCTTGCCGAGTTCGAGCGCTTGCTCGGCAAGGTAGGTCGGCGTGCAAATGTTACCTGGAAGATTGCCAAGGTCCTTGGCAAGACGAATGCCGGAAGCAATGGCGAGGCCGCGTTGCAGTGCCTGATCGCCTTTCTTCAGGTCGTTACGTTGCGGAACGTTGATGACCAGTTTGTAAACGCCGCGGCGCTCTTCATCTTTTTTGCATTGCGGGTGCGCGAACCGGTAGACAGAGTCCATGGTCAGTTCGATCATCTGTTCGATTTTCCAGCCGATGTCGCGTTTCTTGATCGGCAATTCGGCCAGGAAACTGGCGGCATCGTTGGCGCCATGATTGTCGAGCGCCTTGATCGAGGCAGCAATGGCACGACGGTATTCGCGTTCGCGGAATTCGCGTTCCTTGCCCAGGCCGACCAGCAGTACGCGGTCGCAAAGGGTGCCGGGAACATTGTGCAGCAACAGGCTGCTGCCCAGCTTGCCTTCCATGTCGCCACGGCGCAGGATGCTGCCCAGATAGCCGTCCGAGGCGCGGTCGATGGCAGCGGCGGCGGCGGAAAGTTTGCGCGATTCATATACGCCGACGATGACGCAGGCGTTACGCTGTTTCTCCGGGTTGCCGTTTTTTATGCTAAATTCCATTGCTGAAGCCCTTTCCGTAAAATTTATCCGATTATCCAACGTTTCCACGCGAATTCAAACCCGGGATGATATTTAG
>DATHWE010000015.1:0-28440 GCA_035460905.1 Methylophilaceae bacterium
GTTGGCCGGCGAAGGCTTCGACCTGGACAACCCTGCCTGGGCTTCGGTCAATCGCCGCCTGCAATTCGCATATGGCAATTCGCTCGCCGAAAACAGGGAAGCGACCCAGCATTACACCGCTGCTGCGTCAGCGGAAACGCCTGAGCCCTCCTTGTCTGTCGCGCCGCCTATCAATCGAACGCCGATGGCGCCGGTGTCCTGGCCGCCGAATCCCGTACGCGCGATGCTGGGCAAGCTGATGAGCTGGCTGCATCTGGGAGGTGTGCAACGTACCGGCAAAGTCACGCCCGACTCGCCCGATCCGCGCGGTCATTGGCATCACGTAGCCAGCGTGCGCCGCACGGTGCTGATACTGCTGATCCTGGCTCAAACCGTCATGGCGACGTATTCCATGATGGCAGTGCTGCCCTATCACGGCGAAAAACCCCTGGAAATGGCGGTACTGTCGCTATTCGCAATTCTTTGCGCCTGGGTCTCAGCCGGATTCTGGACTGCGCTCATGGGTTATTACGTATTGCAATTCGGCGGCGATCGCCATGCGATTTCCAAAAGCGCCGCTGACGATACGCCTATTGCCCCCGACGCCCGCACCGCGATCATCATGCCCATCTGCAACGAGCATGTGGCGCGTGTCTTCGCCGGCCTGCGCGCGACTTACGAGTCGCTGGAAAAAACGGGGAATCTGCAGCACTTCGATTTCTACGTGCTGAGCGACAGCAACGACCCCGACACTCGTGTTGCCGAATCCGAAGCCTGGCTGGAGCTGTGCCGCAGCGTCGGCGGTTTCGGGCGTATCTTCTACCGCTGGCGCCAGCACCGGATCAAAAGAAAGAGCGGCAATGTCGCCGACTTCTGCCGCCGCTGGGGCAGCAACTATCGCTACATGGTAGTCCTGGACGCGGACAGCGTGATGACCGGCGACTGCTTGTCGCGGCTGACGCAATTGATGGAAGCCAACCCAAATGCCGGCATCATCCAGACCGGGCCGCACGCAGCCGGACGCGATACTTTCTACGCGCGGCTGCAGCAATTCGCGAGCCGGGTCTATGGTCCGCTCTTTCTCGCCGGGCTGCACTACTGGCAATTGGGCGAATCCCATTACTGGGGCCATAACGCCATCATCCGCGTCGAGCCTTTCATCAAGCATTGCGCACTCGGCCGCTTGCCGGGCCGCGGCTCATTGTCCGGCGAAATCCTGTCGCACGATTTCGTCGAGGCAGCCTTGATGCGCCGCGCCGGCTGGGCCGTGTGGATTGCCTACGACCTGCCTGGCAGTTATGAGGAAATGCCGCCCAACCTGTTGGACGAGTTGAATCGCGACCGCCGCTGGTGTCATGGCAACCTGATGAATTTCCGCCTGCTCTGGGCGCCCGGCTTCCACGCGGCCCACCGGGCGGTGTTCGTAACAGGAGTGATCGCTTACGTTTCAGCGTTGCTGTGGCTGGCATTCCTGCTGCTCTCCACCTGGCTACTGGCGGATCACACCTTGGTCGAGCCGGAGTATTTCGTGCAGCCGCAACAGTTGTTCCCGATATGGCCGGAATGGCATCCGGAACGCGCCATGGCCTTGTTCGGCGTGACGGCCACCTGGCTGTTCCTGCCCAAGCTGCTGAGCGTCGCGCTCATTATCATGCGCGGCACGCGCCAGTTCGGCGGGACGATACGACTGCTGATCAGCATGCTTGCCGAATGGTTGTTCTCGATGTTGATGGCGCCAATACGCATGCTGTTTCATACGCAGTTCGTCCTGGCTGCCCTGACCGGCCTTAAAATTCAGTGGAAATCGCCGCCGCGCGAAGATGCTGCGACGCCATGGGGTCTGGCGGCCCGCCACCACGGATGGCACACGCTGCTCGGCTTCGTCTGGGGAGCAGCCGTCTACTGGCTCAATCCGTCATTCCTGCTGTGGATGCTGCCCATCCTGGGGGCGCTGGTGTTTTCGATCCCGATTTCGGTTTACACCAGCAGCCCGGAATTCGGCCGCAAGCTGCGCAAACTCGGCTTCTTCCTCATTCCTGAAGAAGCCAACCCACCGGCGGAATTGCGTAGCGTGCAATCGGAAATGGGATACACAACAAAACAGCACGATTTCAGCGAGGCGGTCACCAACCCAAGCGTGAATGCCCTGATGTGCTCTTTCGGCACCGTACGCATTCCGCAGCCCGAGCCTCTGCGCCGCAATCGCCAGCGCCTGGTGGATATGGCCTTGCGCCATGGCCCCGATGCGCTGAGCAGCCAGGAAAAGATGATCCTGCTCAACGATGTCCACGCCCTGTCGCACCTGCACTTCCAGGTCTGGTCCTCGCCTTCCGCGTATCCCGGCTGGTTCAGAACCGAAGTACGCGTCCCGCGCGTCCAGTCCTTCGGCATGGAGGAGTTCGTCAATCCGGCTTACGCCTGAGGGCACGGAAAGTAAAAAGGCGTGCGGTCATTGGATCGCACGCCTTTTTTATCAGGGTTCTTCCAGAGTTTTGGACTGAGTCCGCTAACCAAATAAAAAGCCGGCAAAGCCGGCTTTTTATTTACCCAAACCCGCAAGTAACGAGGGTTGATCTAGAACAGGAACTGCGCGTTGATGCTGGCCGAATTCGCGTTGTAGTCAAAGTCCTCGAAGTTCGAAGTCCGCTTGTCGCGCTGCAATATGCCAGTCACGATAATGTTGCGGGCAGCCTTCCAATCGGCGGCAAGCTGAAAGATTTGCAGCTTGTCCTGACGCAGTTCCGGGATGGCTGTGATGGCACCGCGGTAGTCGCGGTCGCTGTAGTCGTAGCGTGCGCGGAAAGTGGTCTTGGGACTGTATTCCCATACGGGCGATATCGAGAAGGTCTCGGCGATGTAGTAGCTGTTTTCGTCTTCCTGATAGCTGTAGATGTTGCGTGACAACGACATGTTCAGCGAGGTTTTCTCCGTGACTTCCCAGCGATAGAGAAAGCGGCCGGTCATGCCCGAGTAATCGCGGTCATCGAAGTTGTCATGCTCGCGTTTTACATAGGCCAGCTTGCCGTCGATGGTGGATTTTCCGGTGAGGCGCCAGAAAACATTGGCCTCGGTTTCACTCTGGTCAAAGCCGGTATCGAGCTGCTGCACCGGATCGAGCGCGCGTCCACGGTATTCGCCATCCGTCTCGCGCTGCAGCAGGGAAATCCAGTTTTGCGAGAGAGCTACCCACTTGCCGCCCAGCTCGAAACCGTCCTGCTGGTAATCCCCGACCTGATCGAATTGCTTGCTGTTGCGGGCCCTGACGTCCAGAAGGCCGGCCAACGCATGGAAACCTCCGCCGATATCACCGTCAATAGTGAACAACCGTACATTGCTGGTCTGCACGTTTTTCTCGGTTTCGCGGAATTCGGCGAAGCTGTTCTGCTCCTGCTTCTGCTCAGCCAGCAGGATGCCGCTGATGCGCGGCGTCACATGATAGTGCCAGGCGGCGCTGTAGTTGAAGGCGGTGTAATCGAGAAAGTCGTAAGTCTTGAAGCGATTGTCGACCACCATCGCATCGATTACAAACCGTTGCTGCGAGTATGGCTTGTCGATGCGTATCCCGGCATTGGTCGAAAAAATCATGTCGGATTTTTGCGAGCGGCCGAGAAACGGCTCCGGATCTTCGGAGCCGGACAGGCGGAACAGGTTGCTGTCGTAGCGTACCTGGCCTCCGAGGATAAAATTCAGCGTATCGGTATTTTCGATCTTGTCGAGCGGATCGGGCGCATAAACAGTACCGCCCGCGCCGGCAACAGCCGGCGCCAAGGACAGGAGAGAAGTCACAAGAACTTTACTGCAAGTGCCGGGATTCAAGGTCTTGCGAGACCTTCTTTTTAAATCGCCGGTGCTATTCGAATTTACCATTCGTTATGCTCCCTTTTCTTAATACCTTACCCTTGAAGGGACCATAGCATAGCAAAAATCAAACTTCAACTATTGCCACCTACCACAAGCAATTCCCTTGTTTTTTCAATGGCTTTAGCGCTAATCTCAGGAGATTGCTCGAACATTGCTTCCAGCATCGCGCGGAACTCCTTGCCAACCTCCGGATGGCGCAGTGCGAGCTTGACCGTCGCTTCAAGATAGCCGTTCTTGGAGCCGCAATCGTAGCGTATGCCCTCATAGCGATAAGCGAGCACTTGCTCTTCGTTGAGCAGCGATGCAATTCCATCGGTTAGCTGGATTTCACCGCCGGAACCGGCCTGGATGTTCTCCAGGTAATGAAAAATCCGCGGCGTCAGCACATAGCGGCCGACCACCCCCAGCGTGGAAGGGGCGTCTTCGGGCTTGGGCTTTTCGACAATGCCGGAAACCTGCTCGACCCTGTCATCCAGGGCGCGCGAGGCGACGATGCCGTAGCTGCGCGTCTGTTCGCGCGGCACATTTTCGACGCCCAGCAGCGAGCAATTGTAATAATCGTATGCCTCCACCATCTGCTTCATTACCGGCGTCTTGCCATCGAGCAAGTCATCGGCGAGCAATACCGCAAAGGGCTCGTCCTGCACTACCGGCTTTGCCATCAGGACGGCATGTCCCAAGCCCAGGGCGCGGTTCTGGCGAATGTAGATGCAGTTGATGTTTTTGGGCACGATACTGCGCACGACCTTGAGCAGTGCCTGCTTACCGTTGAGCTCCAGTTCGTTTTCGAGCTCATAGGCCATATCGAAATGGTCCGAGATGGAACGCTTGTTGCGCCCGGTGATGAAGATCATGTCGGTAATGCCGGCGGCAACGGCCTCTTCGACCGCATACTGGATCAAGGGCTTGTCCACGATGGGCAGCATTTCTTTCGGGCTGGCCTTGGTGGCAGGGAGGAAACGGGTGCCGAGACCGGCAACAGGGAAAACAGCTTTGGTAATTTTTGTCATGGTATCGATTTCTAACAAGTTGATAAAAACGCGGCGATCAAGCCACGCATTGCTTGCGTTCGCTCTGGAGATGAAGCATCTCCCACTGCCAGGCATGCTTGATGATGGTATCGAGATCGGAGTACACAGGGTTCCATCCGAGCTCTTCGCGCGCCAGGGTGGCGTCTGCCACCAGCATGGCCGGATCGCCGGGACGGCGCGGGCCTTCCTCAACCCGAACCACACAGCCGGTCACCGCTTCCGCGGCATCGATGACTTCCTGCACGGTATAACCGGATTCGTTGCCCAGGTTATAGCGACGGCTCAATCCGGTCGCCATCAGGCGCTGCAATGCCAGTAGATGTGCGGTACACAGATCGACCACGTGGATGTAATCGCGCATGCAGGTGCCGTCCGGCGTGTCGTAATCGCGCCCGAACACGGTGATCGATTCGCGGCGGCCGGAAAGCGCCTGGAGCACCAGCGGAATCAGGTGCGTCTCGGGGTCGTGGCGCTCGCCGAGCAAGCCCGAAGGATCCGCGCCTGCGGCATTGAAATAGCGCAGGCAGACCGACTTGAGCCCGTAGGCGTTTTCATAATCCCCCAGGATCTGCTCGATCATCCATTTCGAGCGACCGTAGGGATTGAGTGGTTCCTTGGGATGCGCATGATCGATCGGGATATATTCCGGCTCGCCGAAAATGGCGGCGGTCGAGGAGAAGATGAAATACTCCACCTCGTGACGCACCATGGCATCCAGCAGGTTCAATGTATTGCTGACGTTGTTCAAATAGTACTTGTCCGGATGACGGACGGATTCGCCCACCTGGATATGCGACGCGAAGTGCATGACCGCCTCGGGCTGGTGAACATGGAACACCTCGTCCAGCCTGGCCTTGTCCGCCAGATCACCCTTCACGAACTCCCCTCCGAGCACTGCATCGCGGAATCCGGAAGACAAGTTGTCGTATGTGACGACCTCATGCCCTTCTTCCAGCAGCATCTTGACCATATGGGAGCCGATATATCCTGCGCCGCCAACGACTAATATTTTCATACTTGATCCTTATGAGTTTTCAATGGCCGGTTTGGGCGTTGCATCAGAAATTTCCTTGATGTCCGGGCCCTTGCGGTACTTGAGGCACTGCGCAAAAAACACCAGCATGTCGAGCGTATACCGGCGCAGCAAACGCCGCGGTTCATGGCATAGCCGATAGAACCACTCCAGCCGCATTTTCTGGATGAGCTCCGGCGCACGCGGCTTGTTGCCCGCCCAGAAATCGAAGAGCGCACCCACGCCAGTGACAACACCGACATCCAGCGCATCGCGGTGGTTGAGTATCCACTCTTCCTGCAACGGGTTGCCCAGCGCGACCAGCAGGACTTCGGCCTCGGACCCGTTGATGCGGGCGATGATTTCATCGCTGTCGCGCAGGCCGCTATAGCCATCGCAGTAGCCGACCACCACCTGCCCCAGCTCCTGTTCAACGTAATCGACGGCCTTTTTCACGATTTCCGGCTTGGCGCCCAGCATGAAAACGCGCAGCGGACGGGAGGATTCGCGAAAAAGGTAGGGGGTGAAGTCAGTACCGTTCAAGTTGGCTTTGAACGCACGTCCGTGCATGAACTTGGCGACGATATCGAGGCCGACGCCATCGTTGACGATGAGCACGCTGTCGTTGTACATGCGCCCCAGAAGTGCTTTGCACTTGACGACAAAGTTACTGTTGGCGAATAGCAGCGAGATTTTTTCGTGCTGCCGCAATACGGATAAAAGATGGATCGCCAGATCCTGCGGTGTTGCTTCGTGGACGGGGAAGCCAGCAATAGGGACAACCTTACCTAGGCTCAATTTCAAAATTCCTTCCAAGTCAGCTATATCGTTACATGATCTAGCAATCCGCGTGCCATCAAAACAAGCTGCTGATTTATAAGGAAAATAAACCCATCTATCTAATATCAAAAAAGGGGTTTCCGTCGCCTCACAACGACATCAACCCCATCCATCATGCTAAGTCACTGATTTATATTGATTCAGCCTGTCTCAGGATGCAGACAGAACGCATTTATAATGATTTCTGCCCGCTCTAAGGCCACTTACTGGCCATAATGCACGGGAAGAAATTGCAGCTTGTCCCATGGAAAACCATTCAGCACGGCATAGTTGGGATGGCCGCCGAACAGCGCCGGGTAGGGATCGGACTGGCCCAGCGCGGTATATGAAACGGCATTCTGCGCGCGCAATGCCAATGCTCCCGAACGATCCCAGACCACGAAACCGTACTTCTGTGCCGCCTTGGCGATGATCTTGCCAGCCCTGCTCATCGGCAGCGCATCGACATTGACTGCGGGATCCAGCCGGAAGCGCAGTCCTTCCGGGATGCGATTGGCTACAGCAGTAAGATTGATTCCATCCGAGCGGTTGGCCGGCCAGGAGTAGATGCTCTTGTCTTCGGCATCGACCACCGAGAAGCCGATCGCATGCTTGATCTCGCCGCGCTGCAATTCCTCGGCGGTGATCTGCCCGCCGAGGAAAGGCAAGCTCGTGGCCGTGGTGCCGTAATGCTTGTAGAACACGCCATTGCTGGACTTGGCATTCTGGATACGGCCGCCCCAGCAGGCCATCCATTTTCCGTCGACTTTCTTTGCCTGCCAGAATTCCCACACCGTATCGGTCGAAGGCTGGTAGATGGTCATTTCTCCATCCGTGCCCTTGGATTGCACGGCATGGCTGGGTATGGGCACTGCCGCCCACTGCTCGGCCAGGCTGCTATCCGAATAGCCTTTTTTCTGGCAATCCCATTGCGTGACCTTGACCGTAGGCGCCCCGGACCCGGCAATGTAAACTGGGCTCGTATACTCTTTTGTATTGATGGTGATCGTGCCGTAGTGGGCCGCTTTCTGGCGCAGGAGCTCCTTCACAAAATTGGCCGAATTGGAGTGCAGCGGCGCCGTTGCAGGAATCGGCGTGTACCAGAAACTGGTGGGTGCAAATACGGCATCGGTAATGACGGTTCCCGCCGAAACTGCCAGCGGCACCGCCATCAGCGCGGATAGGAATAGTTTTTTATTTGAGTTCAAGAGAGCCTCCTACGCGAAGTTTTGACGAAAGCCTTTTACCGAGCGAAATCCACTTCTGCTCGTAGTAAAAGGTGGATATATGCGCGCTGAGGAACAGCAGCGCAAATAACAGGGGACGCTTCGCGTATTTCTCCAGATCGTCGCCGCTACCCAGCCATGTCGTCATCAGGAAGGGATGGATCACATACAGCGCGAAGGAGATGGTGGCAATGTAGAGCAGAACCTTATGTTGCAGCAGTCCGGCCACCCGGGTCTGCGTATTGAACAAGGTAGACCCCACCAGGATGGCAGCAAAATAGGGCCGCAGGTAACACAGGAAGCCACCGTCGGGATGGCAGGAAATCAACAGCAGAACAAATGAAACCGGGAAACTTGCATGGCTCATGAATATCTTGAATGCGCCATTCAATGCACCATTCAGCTTATCGTTGTAAATCAAGGCAAGCATGGCGCCGGCCAGGATTTCGTCGATGCGGAAATGCGTCATGATCGAGTAATGCACACCATTCGTCGCACGGAACAGGGTAAACGCAATGAGCAAGGCAGGAATCAGCAATAAGCCGCGCTTGTTGAAGAATCCGACCAGAAGCGCCATACCAAGATAAAAATGGATTTCGACACACAGCGACCATAAATGCGGCGTCGTGTCGACGAATCTCTCGGGCGGATAATTGATATAGAACATGAAATGCGCGAGCCAGACCTCCAGAGTTACCGGCGAGATCAGGAACATCAGCGTCATGTACAGCCACGCCAGCGGCAGGATGCGGAAAAAGCGCCGGATCAGGAAATCCACCAGGCCGTAGCGGGTCAGCAGAAAATGCGTGACCAGGAACCCCGACAGCACGAAGAAGAAAACCATGCCGAGTATGCCGGCGGAGACATTCAGCTTCCAGGCATGCGGTCCAAGGGGCAATAAATGCGTCGCCAATACCAGCAAAATACTGATACCGCGCCATCCGTCCAGCACATTGAATCGTTCTTTTTCCATGACGCTTCCACTTTCATACATGGCCGCGCCTCCCAGCGCAGCCTCTTATGCGGCTCTGGTACCCAGCTTTTTCTGATACCAGTACTGCCCCGAGACCTTCTCCGGCGCTTCGATCAGGAACATCAGGTTCCAGCGCCGGCACAACTTCAAGATTCCCACGGGAATCAACACCGCAAACGAGAATCCCAACGCCAAATGCGCGTACAGGTTTTCGATATGCAGCACTTTCTGCAGCAGCACCCGCACCCCGCTGCCCGCCAGCACATGCATCAGGTAGATCGCCATGGACGAATAGCCGATGGTCAGCAGGTAGCGGTTGGGATAGCGTGCAAGCGCATGGGACAGCAGTACGACGAAGAGGATGGCAATCATCGCCAGCACCAGCATGCCGGGCCCCATGTCTTCATGCGTCATATGGAAATAGCCGTGGAACAGCCACTGGCTGAACACGAACAGGAGAAGAAACGGCAAGACGAGCACGCCGGCCCGTTCCAGGAATGCCTGCTTGATCTCGTTGAACCAGACGCCGAAAGCAAAAAACACGAACCACGCATAGAGATAGTCGGAGTGGAAAAACTCCGGCAGGGATTGCTGGAACACAAACACCGCTGCAGAAAACAGTACGACGGCGAGAAACAACCGCCGCTGCAATGCAGCATAGATGGGAATGGCCACCACCGTGATCATGAACAGCGCAAACAGGAACCAGAATTGCGCGCGTGGTTCCACCAGGTTGACCACGTCCTCGAAGAACACGACATCGTTGGTATAGCGCGAAAAGATCAGCTCCACGAACCCCTGCAACAGCGACCAGATGATGTAGGGATACAGGATGGTGTCGGCTTTGCTGGCGACCAGCTCGGCGCCCCCGCGTTTTTTCAGCGAATTATGGAAAAACAGCCCCGACAGGAAGAAAAACAAGGGCATATGGAACGTGTAGATGACGCTATCCACCAGCTTGAACCACTGCTCGTCGAACTCGATGCCCGCGGAATAAACGCCGCGCGCGATGTGCCCGTAGACCACCAGCAGGATACCGATGCCCTTGGCGTAATCCACCCAGGCATGCCGTTGAACGGTGTTCACGACCCGGTCACCTTGCGTTTCGAACCTAGCCAGGCGAAATCCGCCCTGGCGAAGAATTTGCGTGCCGGATCCTCGATGAAGCGGTAGCACAACTCGGCCACCAGAATATTCAGCAGCGCAAAGGTCACGATCGCCGGCGCGCCGAAGCTGTCATTCAAGGCGGGCACGCGATCCTGTATCCGCACGAACAGCGCCAGCGTGAAAAAATGCGCGAGATACAACGAATAGGAAATATCCCCCAGCCGCGCGAACGGCCGGATCGCAAAAGTCGGCCGAATTTCACGCTCCCCGAGCGCCGCTGCGGAAATCAGGACGAATGCGGCCAGGCCCCAGATCGCGGTTCGTTCGAAAATCGAGCCGTGCAACTGGTTGACAAGCACCGCCACACCGAGCACCGCCAGCAGTACGACAAGTTCTGTTTTCAGGCGCAGGCCCTTCATGTAAATCACCGCCACACCGCAGCCGAGCAGGAATTCAAAGAGCAAAGGGCTGGTAATCACCTGTAACACCGGCGCCTGTGGCTGAACCAGCAAGCCGATCACGACCAGCGCGACGAATACCGTGGCGATAAACCGCAGCCGCGCATAGGAATGCAGCCCGAAAGCGAGCGCCGTCGCAAAGACCAGGTAGAAGAACCATTCGAAGGTCAGCGTCCATGCCATCGGAATCACATACGCGGTATGCGCGTCGGCATTCATCGAGATCGCCTGCTCGCTATACGGCAGGAACAGCATGGACATCAGGAATTTCTCAAGGCCGATCTGGGTATTCACCGCTGCCCCGGCCAGCGAAGCGAGGCCGAATGCCAACGCCGTAAGCACCCAGTAAAGCGGCGCAATGCGCACGAGACGGCGCGCGAGAAACTGCTTTGCAGAATACTCCCGCCCTTTTCCGGAAAGATCGGACTGCGTGATCATCATGATGAAGCCGCTGATCACAAAGAAAATATCGACGCCGGAACCGCCGAACTCCAGTGCCCACTGCCCGACCTCGGCACCCCGCTCGACCTGCGACGCGAGATAGTGATGACACACCACCATCGCCGCTGCCAATCCCCGCAAGATCTGGATTCCGATGAACATCTCGTGGCCTCAATCGCGCCGTGACCGCACCCAGTCGACCTGGCGACGCACAAGGAATTTCAGGTATAGAGGAATCTTGCCCAGCGCATAAAACGGCGCATATGCCAGGTTGGGCAACGAAAGTATCTTGCGGCCGAAGCGCGCCCAGGCGATAAAAACCGCTCCGCCTACCAGCGCCATGTCGATCAAGGGGAGAAGCCACGGCCAGAGGTCGCCGGTCAGGAACCAGAGCACGCCGCCAAGAACGCACAATGCAGCGGTCAACAAGACCAGCAAGGCCAGCGGTGGCACGCAGAGGTCGAGCGTCAGCGCCAGCAGGCCGCCATTGCGGGTGCGCAAACTTTGTTTCAAACGCGGCATGCCCTCCTGCGCCAGCATGCCAAGGTGGCCGTGTTCCCAGCGCGTGCGCTGCGACTGCTCGCCTTCGCTATTCGCCGGAAACACGCTGGTCACTTTCGCGCCCGGGCAAAAATGCGGGGCATAGCCTTCTGCCGCGAAATCGAGACCGAGCTTGAGATCTTCGACGATATGGCCGCTGGCCAGATTGGCATGCTTGATGAGATGCCAGGGGAACGCCATGCCGGTTCCCATCAGCTGGCAGGGCAAGCCCAGATGGTGATAGCCCAGCGGCCGCGCCCAGTTCTTGACCGCCCAGGCGAACTCGGCAACCTTGGTCTTAAGGCTGGCGCCCTCCGGCGAATGCATCAGGTACAGCGCCTGCACCGGACGGCAAACGGCGAGCGCGTGGCGCGCCAGCATATCGAGCGCGTAGCCGTGTACCACGCAGTCGGCGTCAACCACGATCACCACTTCCGGCGGGTGGGCGGAGAGGTGCCGCACGCCGAAATCGAGCGCATAGCCTTTGCCGCGTTTTCCCGCATCGTGGCGAACGATCACTTCCGCGCCGTTGGCGCGCGCAATGTCGGCGGTGTCGTCGTTGCAGTTGTCGGCGACGACCAGCACGCGGTCGCCCGGTTGAAGCTGCATCTGGATGGCATTCAGCGGCCGCGCAATGCCGGCGGATTCGTTATGGGCGGGCATCAGCACCGCAATTTTCGGACGGGCGCCGAACAGGACGCTCTTGCATTTGAAGATCGGCAGCGCCAGTACCACCTGCAGGGCAAAGACAAACGCCGGCACGAAGAGCACCAGGCACAGCAGCACGAAAACAATCTGCAGGATCAGCATCATACGAAGCGCTTCTTTTCTTCGAGGATTTGCTGCGGAGCGGGCGCCGCGGCGGCATGGAACAGTCGCGACAGCTTGGTCGCCTCGGTGTCGATGTCATGCCGCTCCAGTACGCGCTGATAGGCGGCATCGCCCATTTGCTCCAGTGCTGCAAGCGGCAGGGCAAGGAATTTCTCCATCGCAGCGGCCAGCGCTTCGACGTCGCCCGCCGGGAAGAGCCAGCCGTGCTTGCCGGATTCGATCAGCTCGGGAATGCCGGCGACGTAAGTCGTGAGTACCGGCCGCCGTAGCGCCATCGCCTCCATCACCACTACCGGCAGGCCTTCGGCAAAGCTTGGCAGCACCAGCGCGCGCGCCGCCAGGATTTCCTTGCGCACCTGCTCGCTGCTGATCCAGCCGGTGATGCGGATGTGCTTGTGCAGCTTGCGCTGCGCAATCAGTTGTTCGATTTCGCCCCGCATCTCGCCGTCGCCGGCGAGCACCACTTCGATGTCCACGCCTTTGCGCACCAGTAGCGCGACGGCTTCCACCAGCAGCAACTGCCCTTTCTGTTCGCACAGGCGGCCGACGCATACCAGCTGCGGAGATGAAGGCGCCGGCACCGGCGCGACCTTGTGGAATGCCGGCTCAAGTCCGCAATGCACGACCTTGATTTTCGGCCAGTCGGCATAGTCCACCCAGCGGCTCAACTGACTGCGGCCGTAGGAGCTGATGGCGACAACGAATGCGGCACGCCGGACTTTCTCGCGCAGCTTGATGAATTCCGGCTTGTCGAATTCCTCCGGCCCGTGCACGGTGAAACTGTAGCCCGGCCCGCCCAGCAGGTTCGCCAGCATCACCACCTCGGCGGAGTTGGTACCGAAATGCGCATGCACATGCTGTGCGCCGGAGGCTTCCAGCCAAGGCACGATGCGGCAGGCTTCCGCCAGATAAATCAGGTGGTACGGCATGGTGCGGTCAGCCCGCACACCCATGCGCAACGCCGCCCACAACGCGGCCGCAAAGCGCAGCGGATGCGTGACCATCATGCGCAGTGCCGATACCAGCAGGCCGCTGATGCCCTCCAGCAGCACATATTGCGTCTGGCCGCGCTCGCGCAGGTCATCCACGTCCACCAGGTCGCCGTCCCAGCCGCGCAAGGCGATGCGCTGGATGTTGAAACCCTGTCGCTCAAGCGCAAGAATCTCGCGCCGGATGAAACTGTGGCTGACCTTGGGATATTGATTAATGAAATAGGCGATATTGAGTTTATTCATCTGAGATCCCTATCGATGCCTCGAACTGCGGCACGTCCACGCTGTGCAGCGCGGGCCGGATGATGCGGGCAGGCGCGCCGACTGCGGTGCAGCCGTCAGGCACATCGCACAGCACCACCGACATCGCGCCGATCTTGCAATCGTTGCCGATACGGATGCCGCCCAGCACCTGCGCATAAGCGCCGAACTCGACGTTGCTACCGACTGTCGGCACCGGGCCGCCGTCGATGCGGTTGCCGATGGTCACGCCCTGGCGCAGGGTGCAATTGGCGCCAAGGTGCGCATCGGGGTGTATGAAAATGCCGCCGAAATGCCACACGCGCAGCCCCGGACCGATCACTGCCGATTTCGGCAGGCTGGTCGCCAGCAGCGTCTCGACGACGCGGAAAAGAAGCCAGTACAGCGTCGTAGCCAGCTTCTTGCGGCCCCCCTCCGGCAAGCGGTCAATGCGCCGCCCGAAGCGGTACACCCACACCGCCCACAGCGACTGCTCCTTCAAAAAAGGCCGGGGGGAAGGATAGCGGCGCAGGTCGGCCTGCCAATCAGAATCGCGGCTCATCTCGTCGGTTGCTCTTGAGGAAGTTGTGATCGGGTTCGTGCACGCTCCAGCCCGGCTCATAGTCTCGGGTGAGCGCCTGTGCGGCACGTGAACGCATGGCCATCGCGCAAGCTGCGCCGATGAAGAACCAGTAGTACCAGTTGAACGCGAGGTAATCGAGCATGTTGTCCGAGAAGGCGAAGAACAGGTATTCGACCAGCAGCGTCACGACAATGACTGTGCCCAGGCGGTTTTCCTTGATGCCCAGCAACAGCGTGAAGAACAGGCGGATATACATCCAGGCGGCAGCCGCCACACCCACGACTCCGGTTTCGAAAAACCACTGCACATAGGTACTGTGCGCGCCCCAGTGGGTGCCGCCGGCAAGCGGAAAGAAGATCGGCGAATAATGCTTGAAGGAGTTGAGGCCGTAGCCGAAGGCCGATTTCGAGATCGCCATCCACTCCATCGCGGTCTTCCACAACAATTGCCGCCAGGCGAAGGAATTCAACTCGGCATAGCGTCCGACCTCGTTACCCTGTCCCAGATCCAGCAGCCGGTCGCGCACGCTGGGCACAAGTAGCGCCAAAAGCGGCGCCAGCACCAGATAGAGCAGATAACGCTGCTGGAAGAACACGCCGTACACCGCAAAAATCACGAACATGGCCGCCCACGCGCTGCGTGTCTGGGTCAGCAGCAGCAGCCCCAGCATCACCGCCATGTAAAGCCATAGCGCGCCGCGCTTGTAATGCGCAGCGCTGACGAAGGTTGTTTTCAGCCGGTAGAAAATCAGCGAAACACTGATCACCAGATAGAACGCCAGGATATTCGGATGGCTGAACGTGCCGCGCAGGCGGAAGCTTTCCGAGAAGATCGAGCCGCCGCTGTAGGTGGCGACGACAAAAAGCGCATACAGCACCGGGATCACCGAGGACAGCAGGATGATGGTGATGGCGGACTCGAACTCTTCCTTGCTGCGCACCACATAGAACGCGATGATGAAGACCGCCATGTAGGACACCAGCCCCAGGAACACGCGGATGGCATCCTTCATTTCCGGGGAATAGAACATCGCGGCGAACGCCACCGCCAGCACCGGGCCCCAGATCGACATCGCGCGCTTCGACAGGCCGGACGGCCGCTCGAAAATAAACATCAGCGCCAGCAGGATCACCAGCGCATTGATCAGGCCGCCGACCCCCATGCCGCCGCCGAAGCGGGTCGTTTCCAGGATGAGGTCGCCCGACGCGCGGAACAGCAGGATCAGGAAAAACAGCTTGCGCTTGTCGAACACCAGCAGCAGCCCCATGCCCAGCACGAAAGGCAATGCCGAAATCAGCGCGAGCTTACCGTCCACCAGGTCGACGAAGCCGACGACGCCCAGCCCGGCCAGCAGGCCGGTCATGACGACCGCCAGTCCGGCCAATATGGGTTTCGTGTTCGTCGAGTCCACGACTCAGGCCACCAGCCCTGAAGCAGTCAGCGTCAGGATGGGCTGCTTCTTCAGGTCCTTGATCATCCACGAACGCACCGTGCGCCATTCGACGTGGCGTATGCCGTGGCGCGCCGCATGGCTGGCGTAGCGCGCGCCCATCACCGGGTTGAGGCGATTGGAAATCGCCTTGCGGTAGGAAAGCTCGCGCTGCAGCTCCATCGATTCCGGCATCACCTTGGTCATGAAGCGGCGCATCTGCTCGTACTCTTCCGAGAAATCGGTGCGGCCGTGGAAATTGATCAGGTTGACGCCGTGATTGCAGAACGGCGCCGGGTCGAAGCCCTTGGTGTTGTTGATGATCGCGAGCGATTCGGTGAGGTAGCGCGAGATGCGCAGCGCCAGGTCGGTCTGGTCGACATACTTGGTCGCGCCGACGTTGGAGCCGTGCCAGCGGTACTTGATCAGGCTCTGGTTGATGTTCATGCAGCGGCTGACCAAGGCCAGCTGACCGAACAGGAAGTAATCCTCGGCCAGGCCCGGCACGCTCATCTGCCGATCGACCGGCATCGCGCCGATGAAGTCCACGCCGTAGCGCGCATCCATACAGCGCAGCGCGTCGAGGCGCATCGCCACCGTGGGGTGGGCGACCGGGGTGCGGAAAGGTGTCGCGGTGAGCACGCCGTTGATGCCGGTGGGCATGTCGAGCAGGCCGATCTTGCGGCCGGACGCGTCAATCACGTCGCCCAGCGAGCCGACCAGCACCAGTTCGGGGTCCGCACCCATCGCCGCAGCCAGCACCTCCATGCGTTCCGGCAGCGAAATATCGTCAGCATCCTGGCGCAGCACGTATTTCGCGTCGCACATGTCCAGCCCCGCATTCAGCAAGCCGGCCAGGCCATGCGCCTGCGGCAGCGACCGCACGACGATGCGGCTGTCGCGATCGGCGTAATTGTGGGCCAGTTCCAGGCTGCCATCGGTCGAGCCGTGGTCCAGCACGAACACGCGCCAATCGCGGAAAGTTTGTAGGCAAATGCTGTCCAGTGCCTCTGCCAGGTAATCGACCCCATTCTTGACGGGGAGCAGCACATCAAACGTAGCCATGATTTTTATCCTTACCCTTTCTGCAGGGCGACCAATTCGCTATTGGCCGTCCACGCGCTGACATAACTCGAATTCTTGCCGTAGCTGTTGTCCAGCACGGTGCTTGATTTATTCATGAGGCACGCCAGGATGTGACCGTGCAGACGGTCGGTCACGATGTGGTTGTGCAGCGAGAACAGCTTGACTGCGTCGTCGATCAGCTTGCCGGAATAGGCGGCCCAGCGACGCGACAGCAGCTTGTTGGAATTCCAGCCGATACCCAGGCGGTAGGTACTGCGCATCGCGCGGCGGAAGAAATCGATGTTGCGCTCACGCTCGCCGACGACGATGGGCCAATCGGTCTTGGCGGCATATTCGATGTCGTTGCCATCGCCGGATGCGCGCTTCTCGTCATCCATGCGGCTGATCAGCAGTGCGCCGGTCGTCGCCGTGTGCCTGGGCACGATGGGATAGAGCTGGTGCGCCATATCCGGCAGCAGGTGCACGTGATCGGTAAAATCCTGCGCGATTTCGTAGGAGGCGTAATCGCGCACGCATAGATGCACGTCCGGATGCTGGCGAAACACGCCTGCAGAGCGCCTTCTTTCTTCCGTCGAGCTGAAATGGATGGTCTGCGGCAGCACGATGATGCGGTTATCCGTGCGAGTGCTCACTACCTGCTCGCGCAGCGCCTGCATGCCGTAGGCGGAATACAGGTCGCCGAAATTGCCGCCGCCGTGAAAGAGGATCACGTCGCCCTTTTCAAGCCAGCCCGGGTTATACGAAAAGGCCGGCGCGCTGATGCGCGGCTTCAGGTGATAACGCTCGAAGAAGGCCAGAGTGCCATGCATGATCAGCAAGTCGCCGATATTGCCGTGCACCGGATAATCGATGTAATGGAACGGCCTGCCGCCGACCAGATCGGCAATCACCTGATGTTTGTCGGCCAGCGCCGTCATCATCACGGTGTGGTTGAATTCGGGAATGTCGCTTTCCCGCAGTGTTTCGATGTTCAAATTTTTATCCATAACTGCGCCTCGTAAATAATCTCAATGCAGCCGTGCAATCCGCCATGGTCGGCAGCATGTCCGGCATGCGTTCCTTCAGCACGAAGGGGTAAAGTCCCAGCGTGACCGTAAGCCTGAGCACGGCGCCGAACAGCATCAGCATGCTCAGGTAGATATGGATGTCCTGCTTGGGCAGGAACGGCAGCGCCATGAACACCGGCACCACCGAAATGAACTGCCGCACGAACACCAGCCCCGGCCGGCCGCCGGCATTGAAGCGCTGCGCCAGCGTCCAGCTGGCGCCGGTAATGACGCACTCGAACAGCAGGATCGCGAACGGGATGGTCATCGACACGAAGGATTCGCCGTACACCCACTTGATCAGCCAGGGCGACAACGCCGCGCCCAGCGCCGCCAGCAACAGCATGGGCACGAAGGTCACGCGGAAGGCGACGCGCACGTGATGCGACAGCGCGACAACGTCCTTGCCGGCAAAGCGCGAATAGAGCGCCGTCGAAACCGCTTCCTGCACCGCGCCGATCAGGCGCGAAGTGGTGAAGGCCAGCGCGTAGAAGCCGTACTCCACAATCGTGCCGATGTTGAGCAGCGCGATCTTGTCGAAATTGACCAGAAACAGGCTCAGCAGCACCGTTCCATGGTGGCTGGCGCCGTAGCCCAGCATGCCTTTCCAGGTGGCGGGCGGATTGTCGGTTTCGGGCATCTGCCAGACCTTGTTGCGCTGCGCCCATAAAATGCCCAGCAACGTCAGCGCAGCAGCCACGATCATCTGCGTGATCAGGATGGCCTTGAAATCCACGGTATCCATGACCGCGATCAGCCCCAGCAGCAGCACCAGGTTGCCGACCACCAGCAGGAAACGCATCAGGTTGAAAAAATGCAACCCGTCGTGCAACTGGCTCAAGGCGTAGAAATAGCCTTGTCCCGCCGTCGCCGCCGTGAGCAGCAGGATCAACGGCAGCTGATTGTGCAGTTGCGCCTCGTGGGTGACATTCATACCCAGCCACGCCAGCATGACCGACAGGCCGGCGACGAATGCCAGCGAGAAGACCATCCACAGCCCGTAGTTGAACGGCCGGCCGGCGCCCTTGTGATAAATGAAGCTGTTCGCCAGCCCGAAGAGCGAGGCGTTGCCGGCCAGGGTCGCGATCAGCAACGCGCCGGATAATAGGCCCCGGCCTTCCGGGCCGAGAATGCGAGCGGTGATGACCGAAGTAAAAAATCCGATCGCCGTGACGGCGACGGTGGTCATCAAAGTCCTGCTCGACGATTTCAACAGGGCGGCAAAAGCCATGAAATTTCTCTTTTATGGATACGGATGTGCCGACAGCCGGCAGTGCAGCAACTACCGCACCGGCAACGGGGTTACAGAACGATGGCGGCCACCAGTTGCACATCGCTCACGATCATCTGATCGCCGACATTGGCGACATCGGACAGCGGCGTTTCATTGAGACGGGACACCAGCAGCGCACCGCGGGTCCTTGCGGCGACGACCTGCGCGTCGGAGGCTGCTATCGCAGGTGCGGTATCGACGATGACGATGTCGTAGATGTCCTGCACCAGGTTGATCAATTCGGCGAAGCTCTTGCGATTGAGCAGTTCCTGCGGATTGGGCGGAATGGTGCCCGCCCCCAGCACCGAGAGATTGGTGATGGATTCGACATCCGTGATGACGTCGACGCTCGCACGGCCGATCAGCACATCCGACAGCCCGCGCGTTTCGCGCAGGTTGAACAGCGCATGCTGTGTCGGGCGCCGCAGATTGGCATCGATCAGCAGGGTTTGCTCGCCCAGTTGCGAGAAAACGATGGCGAGGTTGGCTGCGAGATTGCTGCAGCCTTCCCCGGCGTTGGCCGAAATGACGGACAGCGCCTTGTTGCCATGGTTGAACCAGCGCAGCATCAGCTGGCTGCGCAAGGCACGCAGCGCCTCCACTTGCGGCGAGAACGGCTCGTAGGCCGCAATCAGTTCCTTGCTGACTTCGCCCTTGTCCGGCGCCAGGTAGGGATAGTCGAACTGAATCGCCAGTGCCTGCAGGATGTCGGCTTCCGTGACGAGGCGCAGCTTTCTTGCGGCATCGCCGAAACGCAGCCCTTCCTTCTTTTGCAGTTGCAGGATGCGTTCGGCTTCCTCCGCACTGATCTTGCCCAGGTCCTGCAGGATCCGGCCGATCATCGTGTCGCGGTAATGGCCTGTCGTCAGCGGCAAGCTATTGGGATTGAGAGGGCTTATGTTCATAATTTTTCCTCAGGTCGAAGGCAGGTATCTGCCGGTAGTCGGCCCTGGCAGCATTCGCATGCCCGTCACGGTCGGTCTTTCCTGTATCAGGGAAATGACCGGCACCCTCAGCAGATTGGCAACGTCGTTGCTGCTGCGGACGCGACGGTCAAGCAGTTCCAGGATCAGGCCCAGCGCCGTACCCAGCAGCAGTCCCAGCACCATCGAAAGCGCGATGTTGAGGCCGACCTTGGGCGATGCCGGCATACCCGGCGGCAATGCGGGGCTGAGCAGCGATACGTCGCTGTGATTGGACTGGCCTTCCATGCTGGTTTCGGTGAAACGCTGCGCGGTGGTATCCATGGCTTTCGTCGCCATTTCCACATCCTTTTTCAGCACCGAGAGCTCATCGCGCGTCCGGTTGACTTCCAGCACCTTGGCCTTCTGCATTGCCACTTGTGCGCGCAGGTCGGCTTCGCGGCGTTCATGAATGCGCGCGTTGCCGGAGATGCTGTTGGAGGCGCTGCTAATTTGGCGGGAGAGTTCTCCGCGAATCTTGCTCAGCTCGGCCTGGGCCGCGATGTATTGCGGATGGTTGGAGCCGAGGCGTTCGGACAGTTCGGCCAACTTGGAGGCGGCCTTGCCTTCGTCGATGCGCAGGCTCTGCACCACCGGGCTTTGCGCCACGTCGGGAGAGTCGATACCGGCGCCGGCCTGGCGCGAGCGCGCTTCGATCGCCATCGATTGCGCCATCACCAGTTGTTGCGAGAGATCGTTGAGACGCGCCACTTCCACGTCCAGCTTTTCATCCGCGCTGGTAATGCCGTTTTTCTGCTGGTACTCCGACAGCTTGTTCTGCGCGCGCTCCAGATTGTCGCGCAGCGACTTGGCCTGCTTGCTGAAGTAATCCGCCGCATACTGCGCCGGCTCGACTTTCAACTGCGTGCTCAGATCGCGATACGAACGGGCGAAGGCGTTGGTGACATCGGCCGCCATGCGCGATTCCTTGTCTTCGTAGGTGATACTAAGCACGCTGCTGTCGGCGGACGGATCGACGTCCAGACGTGCCATCAGGCGATTGGCAATCCAGTCGCGGATGCTGCCGCGGCCTTCGGTGGCGTCCTGGAAGGCCTCACGCATGGTTGCGTTGGAGGTGAGTTGCAAGTCGTCGACCACCTTCAGCGCGACGCTGCGATTCTTGATGATGTCGATCTGCGTCTGCACGAAGCCGGGCATCGTGGCCGCCAGCAGCGGAGAGCCCGTTACGGTGTCCACGCCGGTGTAACTCAGTACGACCTGCGTCGTAGCACGGTAGTATTTGGGCATCATCAGGCTGACCGCGGTCGCGGTCAGCACAGTGATGAGAAAGGTCGCGAGCACGATCTTCAGACGTGCGCGCAGCATCAGCAGAAGCAAGGTCAGGTTCATGATAATCCCCTAGAACAGGCTTTCCCGCACGTAGAGCACATCGTCCGGCTGGATAAGATCCGTCATCTTGGGGCGAATCTCCTGATTGCTGCCGTCCGCAGTGCGGCGCAGCAGCTTGAGGCCGCGTTCGGTACCGCGTGCGGTCGGGCCGCCGCCCTGGGCCAGGGCCTGGATGACAGTCATGTTGCGTTCGATACGGTAGGCGCCAGGCTTTTGCGCTTCGCCATAGATGTAGAACACAGGCGCACGGTGCACATAGACCTCATCCCCCGCGGCCACGATAACGTTGGAGTCGGGGCTGGCATTCAGGTAGATAGCGGCAAGATCGACTTCCTTGCGGAACGGCTTGCCGTCGCGCTGCCCGCTAAGGATGGCGACATCGGAAGCACCGGAGGAAAGACCGCCGGCCAGCGTCAGCACGTCGGTCAGGTACATCTTGGAATTCTCGATCGGGAAGCGGCCCGGCTTGTTGACCATGCCCAGCACCGACACTTGGTTGCCCGGCGTCACGTACACCACGTCGCCGTTCTTCAGCATGAAGTTGGTCTTGCCGGTTTGATCGCTGAACAGCGTGACCAGATCGACTTCCTGGCGGAAAGTCTTGCCCTCGCGGCTGCCGGTGACCACGGCGGTACCGCCGCCGGCTTCGGGTACGACGCCGCCGGCTTGCGCGATGATATCGGCAAGACGCGCGCTGGAAGCTTCCAGTGGGAAGCGGCCAGGCTTGTTGACCAGCCCCATCACGGCAATCTGGCTGCCGCGCACTTCGGTCAACGCAATGTTCACCTGCGGCTGCTTAACAAACTTGCCATTCTTCAACTTGTCGGCAATAAGCTTCTCGGCAGCGCCGGGTTGCAACCCACCGACCTTGACCACACCGATCAGCGGAAAGGAAATGGTGCCGTCTTCGGCAACACGCGTTTCCAGCGACAAGTCGGGGTTCTGGAACACGGAAATGCGGAGAGCGTCGCCCGGCCCGATCAGATAACCGCCGGTCGGCGTGTCCGCCGCCATGGTTGCCGGCGCGAAGGCCAGCATGCCCATCAGGGCAAACAGAGCAAATATTTTTTTAATCACGTTATCACCTCTTTCAATTTACCCGGCTTGACGGCCTGGGTCGGCCTGCTCAGAGAGTTACAGTCAGAGCAGGGTTATAGGCCTCGCGAAGGCGGGCCGATAAAAGATGAAGCAGCGTCAGCAGGAGCTTGTTACCCAGGCGGGGCGCCTGCATCAGGATGCTGTTGAACGAGTCTCGCGTCAGCACTGCAAAATCCGTGGGGGCCGTGGCTATACAGGTAATGAAGCGCGGCATGCCGTCGATCATCGAAGTCTCGCCTACGGTAGAACCCGGCCGCAGTTCGGCAATCTTTTCGTTGCCGATGCCTGGGATCTGCACCCGCACCTCGGCCGAGCCGGTCAGTATCAGCAGCATGAAGTCGCCGCTGTCGCCCTCCTTCAGCAACGGGTAATGGCGCGGCGCGGCATAGCAGTGCAGGTAATGGCACAGCACCTTGATCTCATCCATGCCGAAATCATCGAACAAGCGAATCTCATGAATGATTTCGTAAATTTCATCCATATAGCTCTCGGCTCTGCCCAGATCGTTCAGGTCGCTATAGATTTTGTTGGGTGCATCGTTCATCCGAATCGCGCCTGTATTCAGGTTGAGGTTGAAAATCTGTTCGTAAGACATTGCCGGGCTCCGTCAAAGCGACTGTTCAAGTGAGGTCATCCTTCGCACGCCAGGTTGAGGAAAGTGCTGCGAGACGCGGTGTTTGCCGCAATAAAGCAGGATGAAAGCCATGAAAAACAGTCATCAAATCTCGCCTCTAGACTTTGACTGCATCGTAAGAATCGGACGCTTATTCAACAATAGGCCGAATAGACTACGAAGCGCCTGTCGCCGAAAGTATTTGAAGCAAAAGGGATTTTTATCCTATCCCGGCAGGAGATGAGGATGGAATGGCCCGGATGGGCTGGCGGAAATTATCTAAAGCTCGATTGTCTGCAAGCTGAGACAACACAACTCAATATAAATCATGTAGTTACAAGAGGCCATAAGCTTCATGTCGTTTTTTGGAGACGGAAATCGTATGACTCCGCTTCCGACACTTCACTTCTTATCATTAAATATCAAATACTTACGCACATGGCACGCTAATTGCCATAGCTATCCCAGCGACATTGCGTTTTCGCTTTCGTGAGGGTGCAAATGCTGAAGCTCAATAGACATTTCGCGCAGCTGGACCTGGCAAACAAATTTAAACCAACCCCGCCCAGGGCAAGCTGATCCCTGACTTTCGTTTCAATCAACTTGCGAAGAAAAAATTATGTCTCTCAATACCAAACTGGATAACGGTGAAATGGTGCAATTTGTTGAACTGTTGCACGAATCACTCAAGGTACGTTCCCATTTCGAGTTCCTGCTGTGGTCGCAAGGCAACCTCCAGCAATTCCTGCCGCACGACATCATGATCGCGGCCTGGGGCGACTTCTCTCTGGGACTGGTCTACTTCGACATCGTATCGGCGATTCCGGGAATCCGCACCGGGCAGGTTCATAACACCAACATCACGCCGCTGCTGAAGCGCCTCTTCAACTATTGGAACGAACATTCCCGCGCTCCGTTCACCGTGACGATGAATAACGGGATTTTTGAAGAGAGCGAATTCGGGCACGACAACCTGGATGGCAACTTCAAGCACATGCGTTCGGCGCTGGTCCATGCCATCAAGGATGTACGCGGCAGTCACGATTGCCTATACGTCCTGATGAGCTCGTCGACCATGGTCCCCAATTCCTCGCGCTCCATGCTGGAAGCCCTGCTGCCCTACATCGACAGCTCCCTGCGCCAGCTCGACCACCTGCCCGAGCAGATGCCGGCACCGCCGGTCGAGGCAGTATCGTTTGCGGATGAAGAGCAGGGCTCGCTTTCCGCGCGCGAACTGGAAATCATGGAATGGGTGCGCAACGGCAAAACCAATTTCGAGATCGGCATGATCCTCGATATCAGCGCCTTTACCGTCAAGAACCACCTGCAACGGATATTCAGGAAGCTTGACGTCGTCAACCGCGCCCAGGCCGTCGCCAAACTCAGCAAGCTGGAACTCAATGAATCGATTTAGATCTGCACCGCGCTTTCGCAAGTCTTTCGGCATTGCGATTGCACGCGACAACATTCTTTACATCACCGAGGCATTGCTCGACCCACTGGTCGTAGTGTTCTCGGTGTGGATGGTCGCATCCATGTACGAAGGCGGCCTCAAGCCGCCTTATTTGATTCTGTCGGTCATTCTGTTTTCGCTGACCTTTCCCAGCAGCTCGAAAATCACCCTGACCGCAGGCGAAGTGGTGAGCAACACCTTCGTCAACTGGGTGTTCATTTCCGGGCTGCTGGTCGCTTTCGGGCTGGCAACCGGCTATCTCTCCTATTTTCCGGCCATTGCGATCCTGAACTGGCTGTGGATGACACCGGTGATGATGCTGATGGCAATCTTCGCCTTGCGCATCGTCGCGCCAGTGCTGATCAAGCTGCAGGGGCCGACCAAGCGCACGATTATCGTTGGCATCAACGAGCAAGGCCTGGCGCTGGCCGAACGGCTGGCGGACAACAACTACATCGCCGCCGAACTGCTCGGCTTTTTCGAGGATCGCAGCGAAGATCGCATCCCGGTCAAGGACATGAAATACCCGACGCTGGGAAGCATCGACGACATCGCGGCCTACGTGAAGGAACATCGCGTCAACATCATCTACCTGTCGCTCCATATGGCCAGCCAGCCGCGCATCGTGCAGCTGCTGGACGAATTGAAGGACACGACCGCTTCGATCTATTTCGTGCCGGACATCTTCCTTTCCGACCTGATCCAGGGGCGCATCGGGCAGATCGACGACATCCCGGTGGTGGCGGTGTGCGAAACGCCGTTCATCGGCTTCAATGGCGTGCTCAAACGCCTGGCGGATATCGTAATCTCGACGATCATCCTCGCCATGATCAGCCCACTCCTGCTGGCCATCGCCATTGGCGTCAAAATGAGCTCGCCCGGCCCCATCATCTTCAAGCAACGCCGTTACGGGCTGTATGGCGAAGAAATCTTCGTCTACAAGTTCCGCTCGATGAAGGTGTGCGAGGATGGCGAACAAGTCACGCAAGCGACCAAGGAGGACCAGCGCATCACCCCTTTCGGAGCTTTCCTGCGCAAGACTTCGCTCGATGAACTGCCGCAATTCATCAATGTATTGCAGGGCCGCATGAGCATCGTCGGACCGCGCCCGCATGCCGTGGCGCACAACGAGATGTATCGCAAGCTGATCACCGGCTACATGGTGCGGCACAAGGTAAAACCCGGCATTACCGGCTGGGCGCAGGTCAACGGGCTGCGCGGCGAAACCGAGACCTTGAACAAAATGAAGGCGCGGATCGATTACGACATCGACTATCTGCGCAACTGGAGCCTCAAGCTGGACATGTACATCATCCTAAAAACCGTACTCGTCGTATTCAAGGGACAGGATGGCGCCTATTAATCCGGTGATCGTGCGTCAACTTTCCCTCGCCGCGCTGGTTGTCCTGCTCGCCATGATATTCATCGGCGGCGAGCAGCCCGGCGCAGGCGCGCTCTTTCCTCCGCCATGGGACAAAGCTGTACATACTCTGGTGTACGGCACGATCGGCGTCATGGTGGGCATGGCTTTCCCGCGCCTTTCGTTCACTGCCATCGTGCTGGTTGTGGCCGGCATCGGCAGCCTGGACGAGATCCACCAGGCATTCCTGCCGGGACGTGAAGCCGGCTTCGCCGACCTGTTCGCCGACCTGATCGGCGGACTGATCTTCCTGCCCGTTCTGCTGCTTTTGCGCAGAAGCTTTTTCGCAGCCTATAGTTATTCATCCAGACGCTAAAAACACAAAAGGCCCTTGCGGGCCTTTTGTTTTAAATTACTGCCTGTTTCAGATGTTGCGTCTGCGATGCACAATGACTGCCATCAATCCCAGACTGGCCAGTATCATTCCAATGGAATTTGCGTCGTCTTTCCCTGTCACCATCAAGGAATACGGCCCTTGAAAGGTTGCGTCCGCAGACATGACATGGAGAGATCCCTTGCGTGCATGCTGCTCTTCAAAATAATCGAAGAACGTTTCCGAAGTCTTGGTGAAATAAGTCACAATACCTTTTTCAGCCTGTGCCGGAAGTTTTGGTCCTTCCTGCATGAATGTATCTGCATTCAATGAGGTATAAGCGGCTATACCAATGGATGCGGCTACCAACGATGCCATCAGTTTCTTGCGAATCATACAGGCACTCCTTTACATGATTTGAAATTCGTTATAGCCATTAAACCCGCCTGCAAAAAGTTATCCAATAGTCCGTACGGGCTAACATTAACTTATACATCGCAACGCCATGAATTAAATAGATATTTATATATGAAATTTTCATATAAATAATGCTTTATAAATTCTTCAAAATGGTGCCGAAATTTCCTCCGGATGCACATGCGCACCTCTTTTGTGCCCAAGACCTCTTTTCAGGCGTTGGATTTGAGTTGACTTCAGGCCGGAGCAATAGCGAGATTTTTAAGAATCAATGACTTGCAATTCTGGTACAGCGCTTGCTTTGCGGTTATTCATCTCGGCACACCAACGATGCGTGTGCGCAATTCCCTATAAAGACAACGACGTCTATCGGCTCACGCACCGATAGACGTTTTTTTTTGGAAGGAGCGGTCATGCAACTTGTCAGGGCGTATCCAGAAACCACGCATCTCCCCGCATCCCTTACCGAGGTACAGCGTGCAATTGCGGTGGTAGTCGGACGCGCTTATGGATATTTCAGGGACACCATCATCGATAGTGCATTCCAGCCGATCTACAGCGTCCCGCATCGACGCATCGTCGGCCACGAAGGCTTGCTGCGCGCCACCACCGCGCAGGAATGCCTGCCGGTGTCGCCGCTCGACTTGCTTGAAAGCGCTGAAAACGAATCGCAATCGGTATTCCTCGATCGCCTGTGCCGCACCATCCACATGCATAACTACCAGGTGGAGAACACAAACAAGCTCTGGCTGTTTCTCAACGTTTCGGCCCAGGTCATCAATCGTCGCCGCGATCACGAACCGTTTTTTGCGGATCTGCTGGCCCATTACAAGGTTTCGCCCCAGCAAGTGGTTATCGAGATCGTGGAAGGCGTCATCCCCGACTTCGCCCTGCTTGACGAAGCGGTGCAGTTTTACCGCGATGCGGGCTGCGTGGTCGCCATCGACGATTTCGGCGCCGAAGCCTCCGATCTCGAGCGCATCTGGCGCGTGAGTCCCGATATCGTCAAACTGGACCGCAAGATCATCGCCGCCGCCGAATTCAACCACAAGGCGCGCCGCGTACTGAAGGCGACCGTGGCGCTGATCCACGAAGCCGGCAGCCTCGCGCTGCTGGAAGGCGTGGAAACGCCGACGCAGGCGACGATAGCGCTAGACAGTAACGCCGACCTGCTGCAGGGCTACCATTTCGCCAAGCCCGACCCGATACCGCTGCTGGCAGGCGACGGCGGCCTGGGCGAACTCGCCAAAAGTCATCCGCCGGCTTTGCGCGACGGCATGCAGCATCATTCCCTGCAGCCTTATATCCTGGAATTCAAATGCGCGCTGCTGCGGCTCGCCAGCGGCCAGCCCCTGCGCGCCGCTTGCGCTTCGCTCTTCGAGCTGACGCGCATCGACAATTGCTATGTCACCGACGCGGAAGGCCGCCAGATCGGCGCCACGCTGCGCCCGGCCAACGCCAATCGCGTCAGCCGTTTCATGCCCCTCGAAAGCACCCGCGGCGCCAACTGGGCGCACAAGCCTTATCACTACCGCGCGATATCGCAGCCGGGCGAGCTCCAGATCAGCCACCCCTATCTTTCGATCACCAGCTCGCGCCTGTGCGTCACGCTATCCGCCACGTTCCAGTCCGGCGGGCAAACGCGCGTGCTGTGCTGCGACGTGGAGTGGCTGGAAGAAGGAGAACGCCTGTGATGGATATTCTGGTACAACCGGCCGTCGGGCTGATGCACCGGCTGGGCCTGCGCACCAAGTTCCAGCTGGTGGGCAGCCTGTTCCTGCTGCCGTCCGTCATCCTGTTCCTGAGCACCCGCCAACTCGGCCGCATCCCGGCGGAGTGGCTGGAGGTCGCGGCCCTGCTCGTTGCCGCCGTCGCCTTCTATCTGCT
>DATHWE010000016.1:0-5708 GCA_035460905.1 Methylophilaceae bacterium
GGTTCATCCAGCACCAGCACATTGGCTGGCCGGGCGAACAGGCGCGCCAGCAACAAACGATTACGCTCGCCGCCGGAAAGCGATTTGACCGGCGCGCGGGAGCGCTGCGGCGGAAAGAGGAAGTCTTCCAGGTAACTGATGACGTGCTTGCGCTCGTTGCCAATTTCCACAAAGTCGGAACCGGGGCTAATGGTGTCGGCCAGCGTCGCTTCTTCATTAAGCTGCTCGCGCATCTGGTCGAAGTAGGCGATGTTGAGGTTGGTGCCGCGCTTGATCTCGCCGCTGTCCGGTTCCAGCTCGCCCAGGATCAGTTTCAGCAGCGTGGATTTGCCAGCGCCGTTGGGGCCGAGCAGGCCGATACGGTCGCCGCGCAGGATACGCGTGGAGAAATCATTGATGATGACCCGGTCGCCAAAGGATTTTCTGACATGGGTCAATTCCGCTACCAGCTTGCCGGAGCGTTCGCCGGCATCCACGGCCAGCCGGACGTTGCCCTGGCGCTCGCGGCGCGCGGCGCGTTCCAGGCGCAGCCGTTCCAGGCGGCGCACACGGCCTTCATTGCGGGTGCGGCGCGCCTTGATGCCCTGGCGTATCCAGGCTTCTTCCTGCGCCAGCACCTTGTCGAACTTGGCGGCGTGCGTGGCTTCGATTTCCAGCAACTCGGCCTTCTTGATCTGGTAGGCGGTGAAGTTGCCCTTGAAGTCGGTGAGATGACCGCGGTCGAGCTCGACGATGCGCGTGGCAAGGCTGTCGAGGAAGCGGCGATCGTGGGTAATGAACAGCAAGGCGCCCTTGAAATCCAGCAGCATCTGTTCCAGCCACTCGATGGCATCGAGGTCGAGGTGGTTGGTCGGTTCGTCCATCAGCAAAATTTCAGGCACGGCGACCAAGGCTCGAGCCAGTGCGACACGCTTGCGCCAGCCGCCGGAGAGCGTGGAGACGGGTGTATCGGCCGGCAGGCTGAGGCGCGACAGCACCGTTTCGACGCGTGCCTGCACCTGCCAGCCATCCTGCGCTTCCAGTTCGTGCTGCAGATGTTGCATCTGGTCCAGTAGCGTCGTGGTGTCGGCGTCCGGTTCGCCCATGGCATGCGATACCGCGTGGTAATCGATCAATACCTGGCGCAGGTTTCCGAGACCTTCCGACACGGCCTCGAATACCGTATGTTCTGGATCGAGCAGAGGTTCCTGTGGTACGTAGGCCAAACGGACACCCGGTGCGCGCCAGACGGTGCCGTCGTCCAGTTTGGATTCCCCTGCGATGACCTTGAGCAGGCTGGATTTTCCCGTGCCGTTGCGGCCGATCAGCCCGACGCGTTCGCCGGGGTCGAGCAGGAAATCGGCGTGGTCGAGCAGGGGAGTGAGGCCGTAAGCCAGGCTGGCGTTTTCGAGGGTGATATAAGGCATGGCGGCATTTTACCGCGTTGCGTCACCGCGCGTGCGCCCAGAACAGAGGTGGGGCGCAGGAAGTACTGCTGCTTTTCGGGGGAGCGGTCTTGGAGGATGGTTCAGCGAGACGGTTTGCTGAACCTGGCCAGGGTCTGTTTGCAGGGTGAGGGTTCGTCGCTGGTACTGCCAAGATCGACGAAAGGAAGTATTGCCGCCAAGGGATTGATGAAGGCCAGCGCAACACCTCCGGCGACTCGGGCGGCGATAGGGCCTTTTACCGGCGAAACGTCAGGGTTGAGAAAAGTACCTTTGACGCGAATCGGCGAGCGCAGCGTAAACGGCGACACGTTTCTGGGTTTGGCCGTCAGGCGTAAATCCAACTCCTCTTCTGGCAGGTTGATCTTGCCGTCGATCAGCACCAGCGTGACGTCGGTATCGATTAGCGCGACCTGTGGTTTGACGGTGCCGTTCTTGGTATCGAAATCCATCACGGCGCATTGCATTTTCAAAGGTTCGTCCTTGGTGAGCAAGATGCCCAGGCTTTGGGCCAAATCAATGCCCACGAGCTCGATCAGCAAATGCGAAATCGTACCCTTGCGTATAAACATCGACACATCGCCGTCCAGCGATGAAAGTAGCTCGCGCGTGGAGCTTCCATAGCCGCTGAGGTTGGTCTTGCCGTTCAGTGAGCCGGTAATATAGGCGGGAGGGATGTCCTTTTCGCCCTTTTGTTTCGCTTGCCGCTTGCGGTCTTTACTGACTTTCAGCCACTTTTCGAGATCGATGTTTTTCCACTGGAGATTGATGCGCCATTGGGGCGGTGCGGCGGATGGGGTTTGTTCATCCTGATGCGCGTCGATCGAGATCAGTCCGGCCAGCGAGCCTTCGGCGACGTGCGCATCGATCTTGGCGAGCGCCAGCTTGCCCTTGTCCATGGAGAGATCGGCATTGAATGGGCTGATGGGTCGCGCAAAAAGGTTGCCGAGATCGACATAATCCAGCTTGACCACGACGCTGGCATCCATCTTGTTTAGCGACGGGAGATCGAGCGGCCGATCCGCTATGATCTTGCCCTTGGGTGGCTTGACCACCGTGCCATCGTCCCGTCGCGTGCCGAAGGCGGGGAAAAGGTCGGACAGATACACGCGCTTGCCCCGGAGCTCGCCGTTGAGCAAAGGCGTCGGCGGACGAGGGTCGTAGCGGAATTCGCCTGAAAGGTCGCTCTGGCCGACGCGGGCAGTGGTCACATCAACATTCCAGACCTCGTCGGTTTTTTTTACCGCGCCGCTCAGGGCGAACTTGTCCGTCACCGGCAGCACGGTATCGGTAAAGTTGCCCAATATGCTGAGCGACGGGCCATGCGCGCTGAACTTGCCCTCGACGTTACGTCGGCCCAGCAGGTCGGATACCGCGCCTTCGAAGTCCAGGTGCACGCTTGCATAATCGGCTGAACCTTTTGAGTGGATAGGCGGGGCCGTTTTGTCCCGGGTTGCAACCGGCAGAAAACCGTCCGTGACGAGTACTGCTTTCAAAGGCTGTTGGTGATAAGTGCCGACGGTGCGGATGCTGGAGGCGGATTTGGCATTCGCGCTGCCTTCGTTGGTGCTGAAATCGACTTTCAGATCGGCTTCGTTGATGGCATCGACGACTTCGGCATAGCCTTTGGTCGCAATCAGTTTTTCGATAGTAGGGAAGGGCCTTGGCGGGCGGTTGGGGTCGCGCTGGAAGGTCCAGGTGGACTGCCCATCCTGGTGACGGATCAGGCGTGCGTCGATTTGGTCGACTTCCAGCGACTTGATGCGCAACAGATCGCTACGTTTGAGTTGATAAAGATCGGCATAGCGCAATTCGATATCGGCTTTGTTTGTGCTGACAAAATGCGACACGTCGAATTCCGGTGGCGCGGAGATCCATAGGCCACCGATGTTGAGCCTGACGCTGCCAATCAGCCGGAGCTGGAAAGGCTCGGAAATTCTGACTGTGCGCTGCAGTTGCTCACTGGCAAAACGTTCAAAAGGGACGCGTAAAAAGGGCCAGCCCAGAGTTTCGCAAATGGCAATGGCGAGGATCGGGGTCAGCAGTATGACGAGGAAGATGCGAAGAAAATGCGATTTCCCTCGGCCTTGGGGCGCATTCGACGGTTGCATTGTGATTATTCGCGAAACCTCGGAATTGGCTCACCTATGAAGGAGTGTCAATTCCGATGCAAAGTTCCTGCAATATCAGCCTTTTGCGTTCAGCATTGCGCGTATCTGCGCCATGCGCTCCTTGCCGTGTTCCTTGCTGGCGGCGGGATCGGCGCCGGGCATGCCGCTGTGCCTGACATCGTCGATGGGCAACTCGGCGATGAAGCGGCTGGGTTCGCAGGATTCGGTTTCACCGGCGCGCTTGCGCTTCTTGCACCAGGAAATGTGCAATGAGCGTTCGGCGCGGGTGATGCCGACGTACATCAAACGGCGTTCTTCCTCGATCTTGCCGTTGTCCACCGACTCCCTGTGAGGAAGAATGCCTTCTTCGACCCCGATCAGGAACACGTGGCCGAACTCCAGCCCCTTGGACGCGTGCAGCGTGGAGAGCTTGACCGCATCCGGCTCGCCTTCCTCGCGGCCTTCCAGCATACTCATCAGCGCCACCATCTGTGTCAGTTGCAGCAGGTTGCGTTCATCGTCGTCGCCTTTCCTGGTGAGCCAGCCGACGAAGTCCATCACGTTCTTCCACTTGGTCTCGGCGGCGCGCGGCTCTTCGCTGTCGTAGAGGTGCATTTCGTACTGGATCGCGCCGAGCAGGTCGTTCAGCACTTCGCCCGCCGGGTCCTTGGTGGAACGCTCCTGCATGCGGTTGATGAAGTTGCAGAAGGTGATCAGGTCGTCGAGCTGCTTGCTGCCGATCATTTGCTGGAAATCGCCCTCGAACGCCGCCTCGAACAGCGACACGTGCTTTTTCGCGGCGTATTCGCCGAGGCGTTCCAGTGTGGTGTTGCCGATGCCTTTTTTCGGCGTGGTCGCTGCGCGGATGAAGGCCGGGTCGTCGTCCTCGTTGGCGATCAGGCGCAGGTAGCTGACCAGGTCCTTGATCTCCGCCTTGTCGAAGAACGACTGCCCGCCGGAGACGGTATAAGGCACTTTCTGGCTGCGCAGTTGCTCTTCCAGCAGCCGCGCCTGGTGGTTGCCGCGATAGAGGATGGCGTAATCGGCAAACTTGGTGCGGTGCTCGAACTTGTGCGCCATCAGCTTCATCACCACGGTTTCGGCTTCGTGCTCGTCATCGCGCATCGCGGCAACCTGGATCATGTCGCCGGTGCCGTGCTCGCTCCACAACTTTTTTTCGAACAGCTTGGGATTGTTGGCGATCACCTGGTTGGCGGCGCGCAGGATGCGCACGGTGGAACGGTAGTTCTGCTCCAGCTTGATGACCTTCAGCTTGGGGAAATCCTCCGTCAGCTGGCGCAGGTTTTCCACGTCCGCGCCGCGCCAGCCGTAAATCGCCTGATCGTCGTCGCCCACGGCGGTGAAGCGGCCTTCCACGCCAGTCAGCAGCTTGACCAGCTTGTACTGGCAGGCGTTGGTGTCCTGGTATTCGTCGACCAGGAGGTATTTCAGCTTGTGTTGCCACTTGTTCAGCGTATCCGCGTGCTGCTCGAACAGCTCCACCGGCAAGCGGATCAGGTCGTCGAAGTCCACTGCCTGATAGGCTTTGATCGTCTGCTGGTAAATCTGGTAGACCTTGGCCGCGGCGTGCGTATCTTCCTCGTCCGCCTGTGCCTTGGCCTGGTCAGGCGTCATGAAGGCGTTTTTCCAGCTGGAAATCTGCGATTGCGTGCGGCGCAGCAGTTGCTTGTCGGTCGTTGCCAGCACATCGGCCAGGATCTTGAAGCTGTCCGAGGAGTCGAGGATCGAAAACTGCGGTTTGTAGCCGAGCAGCGTCGCCTCCTGGCGCAGCATCTGCAAGCCCAGCGAGTGGAAAGTGGTGACAGTGAGGCCCTTGGAGGGCTTGCCTTCCAGCAACTTGCCGACGCGCTCCTGCATTTCTCGCGCGGCCTTGTTGGTAAAGGTGATCGCGGCGATTTCCTTGGGCTGGTAGCCGCACTGGTCAATCAGATGCACGATCTTGTGCGTGATGACGCGGGTCTTGCCGCTGCCTGCACCTGCCAGTACCAGCAAAGGACCATCCAGATATTTTACGGCTTCGCGCTGGTGGGGGTTGAGTTTGGAGAGCATGGGGACGCTGGGCCGACTACGACATGCCAAGGCGCGAAATTCTACCGGCTGGCGGGTGAGGTGTCACTTCAAGCTTGCTCGAGGATATGCCAAATGGGTAATT
>DATHWE010000017.1:0-7261 GCA_035460905.1 Methylophilaceae bacterium
CCAGAATGTCGAAGAGCATGTTGTCGTCCGCCATGTCGTTGCGCATGCGTAACAGGCTGTCATCGAAACCGATGAGAAAATTTGCCTCTTCTACCAGGGTCTGGTTGTTCACACCGTCTTCCGTTGCCAGGCAATCATCCAGCTTGGGAATCAATTTGTGATGCAAGAGGCGTTGATAGATGGAGCTGTTGACCTGGGCCCCTGATGGCAGGAGTTTGACGCCCTTGGTGGAGTAGATGTCGCGGATTGCATACACCTTTCGGCCATCGCCGAGCTCCGTGACGGTCTTGAGGTAATGAGGAGAATGCAGTTGTCCCTCTGCAGTTTTGGCCTCACGGAGCATTAAAGTGATATTGGCATCCATCAACTACTTATTCTTTGAAGTTGCGAAGAGCGAACTTATGGTTTATCGGGTTCGGACTCCACTATAGGAAAATTCCTGCTTCCGGCTCAATCAGGGCAACTACGTAGACAGAGGCCTGCGGGCTGATCCCTGGCTGCGCACCAGTCATGCAGTGTATGCGTCAGCGATTGATCTGGGCCAGTATTGCGATGGCCAGCTTTTCCATTTTTTCCAGACTGACGTCGGCTTTTTGCAGAAAGTCATCATCATAGTGGTCGGGGTCAGCCCAATGTTTGCCTTTGATCTGGCAGCGTTTTGCAAGCTTGCCAATGCCGATGTCCTCGAGGGCAAAGCCCAGTTCAGTCCACAGCACCGCCAGGTGGGCTTCGGTCTTGGGTTTGCGATTGCCTGATTCCTTCATATGGCGAAGGTAAACGGCGGTTTCTCTGGAGGCCGTAATGACTTCCCTCAGCGCGCGAATGGATTGTTCTTTTCTGCCTTTGCTCGCGCGGCCCAGGTTTGCCAGCCAGGAACTGGCGTGTTTGAGAATCTCCCAAATCAGGCCTGCGCTTATATCAGCCATGTCACCCTTGAGATCGCTGACCGGATTTGAGTAACACCACTAACGCCCCTGCACCGCCATCGACTTCGCGCGCTTGGCAATAGGCGAGCACTTCATCCCGCTGCATTAGCCAGCTGCGGAGCTTGTTCTTGAGTACCGGTTCGCGGTTTTTCGATCCCAGCCCTTTGCCGTGGATGATGCGTACGCAGCGTGCGCCGCGTTTCTTGCAGAGTGCCAGGAATTCCACGACATAAAGCCGCGCTTCGTCGGCGCGCATGCCGTGCAGGTCGAGTTGTTCCTGGATGACCCAATGGCCGCGGCGCAATTTTCGCAGGAGGTCCGGCGAATGGCCATCGCGCAGGTAAAGCAGTTCCTCGCCGCTTTCCAGTTCGTGGGCGGGAATGTAGTGATCGGAGAGGGAGTCGGCGAGCGCCTGGAGTTCGTCGCGGATGAATTGTTGGGGGACGGGGCGCGGTTTTTTTGTTGGGTGCAGCACGCGCGGGGGCTGTTTCAGCGGGCGCGCATCCTTGATCGCCTCGCGGAACAGTTCGATATCGTCTTCAGGTTCTTTGGCCAAGGCGAGATGCAAAACGCGGAAAGAAATGCGGATATTCTCGCACTTTCTTCCCGCTTTTGCGTGCTTCCGGGTTAGCCCAGGCCGTCCAGGTAGCGTTCGGCATCCAGTGCGGCCATGCAACCGGTACCGGCGCTGGTGACCGCCTGACGGTAGATGTGGTCCTGCACGTCCCCGGCCGCGAACACGCCGGGTACGCTGGTGGCCGTGGCGTTGCCGGTGCGGCCCATCTGGGTGATGATGTAGCCGCCTTCCATATCCAGCTGGCCTTCGAATATGTCGGTGTTCGGCTTGTGGCCGATCGCGATAAATACGCCTTGAAGGCCGATATCCTTGGTTGCACCTGTCTGGTTGTTCTTGACGCGCATGCCGGTGACGCCGCTGTCGTCGCCCAATACTTCTTCCAGTACGGAATGCAGTTCCAGCACGATCTTGCCCTCCTTGACGCGCTCCATCAGCTTGTCGACCAGGATGGCTTCGGCCTTGAACTTGTCGCGTCTATGCACCAGTGTCACCTTGTTGGCGATGTTGGCGAGGTACAGCGCTTCTTCGACGGCAGTGTTGCCGCCGCCGACCACTGCGACTTCCTGGTTGCGGTAGAAGAAGCCGTCGCAGGTGGCGCAGGCAGAGACGCCCTTGCCGGCGAATTTTTCTTCAGACGGCAGGCCGAGATATTGGGCCGAGGCGCCGGTGGAGATGATGAGCGCGTCGCAGGTGTATTCGCCACTGTCGCCGATCAGACGGATCGGTTTTTCGTTCAGCTTGGCGGTATGGATGTGGTCGAAGATCATTTCGGTGTTGAAGCGCTCAGCGTGTTTCTGAAAACGCTCCATCAATTCGGGACCCTGCACACCATCCGCATCGGCCGGCCAGTTATCCACATCGGTGGTGGTCATCAGTTGACCGCCCTGGGCTATGCCGGTGATGAGCACCGGTTTCAGGTTGGCGCGGGCGGCGTAAACGGCGGCCGAATAACCGGCAGGGCCCGAGCCGAGGATGAGCAGGCGTGCGTGCTTGGTGGACATGACTTCTACGACTCCTAAATGATTTACTGAAAATGGTTTCGCCGCAGCGAAATGCTACCGCTGCGGCGTGAATTAACCGAATTTTACCAGCTTAGCTTTCGAGCAGGCTGTGCAATACCGTGCGGCTCTTTGGCTTCGACCAACCGGGCGATTAGTTCTCCAGGAGGCTGCGGAGCATCCATGCGGTCTTTTGGCTTCGGCCGCGCTTCGCGCTTAACTTGCTGCGCAAGTTAGCCTTCACCGAAAAACCGCTTGCCTTAATTTTCCAGAAGACTGCGCAGCATCCACGCGGTTTTTTCATGCACCTGCATGCGCTGCGTGAGCAAGTCGGCGGTCGGCTGGTCGTTGGCTTTTTCCACGATGGGGAAAACCGAGCGCGCGGTGCGGGCTACGGCTTCGTTGCCCTCAACCAGCAGGCGTATCATTTCCTGTGCCTTGGGCACGCCGTCGACTTCCTTGATCGAGGTCAGCTTGCCAAAAGCGGAGTAGGTGCCCGGAGCAGGAAAACCGAGCGCACGGATGCGTTCCGCGATCAGGTCGGTGGCTGTCCACAATTCGTTATATTGGGTCATGAACATCAGATGCAAGGTCTGGAACATCGGACCGGTGACGTTCCAATGGAAATTGTGCGTCCGCAAATAGACGGTATAGGTGTCGGCAAGCACACGCGAAAGACCATCCGCAATGTCCTTGCGATCTTCCGGGGAAATACCGATATCGATTGCTTGACTCATGCTGACCTCCAGTAATTTTTGATGCAAAAATAAAGCATAGCCCTGTCGAGACGATAGTTCTAATTGATTATCTAAATATTACCAATAGTTTATGGCTATATTTATTCGATCCATTGCACGCACGGGCTCTTGGCTTTCCGGATGGATTCAATCAGCACATCGATAGCCTGCGGGCGAGTGAAACTCTTGCGCCAAACCAGCGCCACACGGCGTTTCGGGCTGGGTTTGGTAAACGGAAGGAAGCGCAGCATCGCGCTATCTTCACGTACCGTGCCCGCTGCGGTACAAGGCAGGATAGTCATGCCGACGCCCGAGGCGACCATGTAGCGTATCGTTTCCAGCGAGCTGCCCTCCAGCGTTTGTTGCATGCCATTGGCCGAAGTTCCGCGCGCCAGCGAAGGGCATACTTGCAGTACCTGGTCGCGAAAGCAGTTGCCGGCTCCGAGCAATAAAACCGGCTCATTGCCCAAGTCTTCAGGGGGCACAGCGGTTCGATCACGCCATGGGTGATCGAGCGGCACTGCTACCTGGAACGGTTCGTCGTAGATCGGCTGTATCACCATGCCTGGTTCCTCGAATGGAAGCGACAGGATCGCCACGTCCAGCTTGCCCTGCTTCAGCTGCTCGCGCAGGCTGGCCGTATAGGTTTCCTGGATCAGCAACTGCATGTTGGGAGCGAGTTCACGCAGGATGGGCAGGATGGACGGCAGCAGGTAGGGGCCGATCGTGTAAATCGCACCCAATCGCAAAGGATGGGACAGCGGATCGCCGCTCTGCTGGGCGATAGTCTTGATCGCTGCGGCGTTTTCCAGCGTGCGTGCGGCCTGCGCGACGATTTCTTCACCGACGTGGGTCAGGGTGATTTCATTCGAGCCGCGCTCGAAAATCATCACGCCCAGCTCTTCCTCGATCTTCTTGATACCGACGCTCAACGTGGGCTGGCTGACGAAGCAGGCCTGGGCGGCACGACCGAAGTGCCGCTCGCGTGCCACAGCGACGATATAGCGTAATTCCGTTAATGTCATCTTGGTGGTTTCGTTGAGGTTAAAGTCCGGTAAAATCCAATTTTACGCGGATATCGAGCACCCCAGACAGCATGTTTTTCCAAAAAAAACCGTCATCTGCCATTCGCCGGCGAGAAGTGCCCGAAAAAACTGCCAGCCTGATACGCGAGGCCTGGTGGCTGGTGCTGGTCGTGGCGGGCAGTTACCTCGCTACCATACTGTTTACCTACCATCGCGACGACCCGGGCTGGTCGCATAGCGTCAGCGAGGATTTTGCCATCCATAATGCCGGTGGCACGCTGGGCGCATGGCTGGCCGACATCCTGCTTTACCTGTTTGGATTCTCCGCATGGTGGCTGGCCGTACTGGCATTCTACGCGATGTGGTGGGTCTACAAGCGCCTCGAAGTCGCCGAGACTGAACGACCATTCCTCTTGTTCAACTTTATCGGTTTTGCACTGATGCTGGTGGCCTCAAGCGCCTTGGAGGCCGGGCATTTGCTGGAAATGCACCTGATGCTGCCGCTGGCCCAGGGAGGCATGCTGGGCAGCGTGATAGACAGCCTGCTGCGCCAGATACTCGGCTTCACCGGATCGACGATGCTGCTGCTGCTCGCATTCGCCACCGGCTTCAGCCTGTTCACCGGCTGGTCATGGCTGAAAATTACGGAAAAACTCGGTTCACTGCTCGAAAGGTCATACACCTTCCTGCGCCAGAGCTGGCAGGACTTGCAGGACAAGCGCGCCGGCAAGGTCGCCGAGCAGTTGCGCGAAGAATACGTGGAAAGCGAAAGAAAACGCGTCGAGGACCGCCCGCCGGTACAGATCGAAGTGCCGCAACTGGAAATCCCGAGGAGTGACCGCGTTGAAAAGGAACGCCAGACGCCGCTATTCCAGACCATGCCGGATTCCCCGTTGCCGCCGCTTCATTTGCTGGATGAGCCCAAGGGTACCGTGGAGGTGCAAAGCGCCGAGACGCTGGAATTCACCTCGCGCCTGATCGAGCGCAAGTTGATGGACTTCAATATCGAGGTCAAGGTGACGTTTGCCCTGCCTGGTCCGGTGATTACCCGTTACGAATTCGAGCCGGCCGCTGGTGTGAAGGGTAGCCAGATCACCAATCTTGCCAAGGACTTGGCGCGTGCGCTGTCGGTGGTCAGCATCCGCGTGGTGGAAACCATTCCCGGCAAGAGCTGCATGGCCATCGAGATCCCCAATCCCAAGCGGCAGGTGGTGTGCCTCACCGAAATTCTCGGCTCGCAGGTTTACGCCGACATGGCTTCGCCGCTGGCTATCGCCATGGGCAAGGATATTTCAGGCAAACCGGTGGTGGCCGATCTCGCCAAGATGCCGCATGTGCTGGTTGCGGGTACCACCGGCTCGGGTAAATCGGTGGCGATCAATGCGATGATCCTGAGCCTGGTGTACAAGGCCGATGCGAGCAAGGTGCGGCTGATCCTGGTCGACCCCAAGATGCTGGAATTGTCGGTTTACGAAGGCATCCCGCACCTGCTGGCGCCGGTGGTGACCGACATGCGCCAGGCGGCTAGTGCGCTCAACTGGTGCGTGGCGGAAATGGAAAAGCGCTACCGCCTGATGTCCACACTGGGCGTGCGCAACCTCGCCGGCTATAACCAGAAGGTGCATGACGCCGAGAAATCCGGCAACAAGCTGACCAACCCGTTCACGCTTACGCCGGACAATCCGGAACCACTGGAAGAGATGCCGCTGATCGTCGTCGTCATCGACGAACTGGCCGACATGATGATGGTGGTCGGCAAAAAGGTCGAAGAGCTGATTGCCCGTCTTGCGCAGAAAGCGCGCGCTTCCGGCATCCACCTGGTGCTGGCGACCCAGCGCCCGTCGGTGGATGTGATCACCGGCCTCATCAAGGCCAATATCCCGACGCGCGTTGCATTCCAGGTTTCCAGCAAGATCGACTCGCGCACGATTCTCGATTCGATGGGCGCGGAAGCCCTGCTGGGCCAAGGCGACATGTTGTATCAGCCGCCCGGCACCGGCTATCCGCAGCGCGTGCATGGCGCGTTTGTCAGCGACCAGGAAGTGCACCGCGTGGTGGAGTACCTCAAATCGCTGGGCGAGCCGGATTACATCGAAGGCATCCTCACTGGCGATTCCGAGCAGGGCGAAGGCGGCGAAGGCAGCATAATGGGCGAGGGCGGTGGCGAGGCAGATCCGCTCTACGACCAGGCGGTCGCCATTGTGCTCAAGTCGCGTCGCGCATCCATTTCGGCAGTGCAGCGTCATCTACGTATCGGCTACAACCGAGCCGCCCGCCTGATCGAGGAAATGGAGCGCGCCGGCATCGTTTCGGCGATGCAGTCCAACGGCAATCGCGAAGTCCTGGCGCCGGCAGGCGATTAAGAACCTACCTCTACTTGCGGCTGTCGCAATTACTTATTCTTTCGAAAGATATTTATGCGTTTTTTCGTATTTTCCTTTTTGGCGGTCCTGTCATCGGCAGCCTTTGCCGATGACGTGCAAGTCCTCAAGTCGTTTTTCCAGAACTCCACCTCGATGCGTGCAAGATTCCAGCAGACGGTTGTCGATAACCTGGGCCGCAAGGTGCAGGAAGTCACCGGCAACATGCAGTTGCAGCGTCCGGGTAAATTCCGCTGGGATTACGACAAACCCTACGTGCAACAGATCGTCGGCGACGGCCAAAAGGTCTGGCTGTACGATCCCGATCTCAATCAGGTGACGGTGCGCCCACTGGACAAGGTGCTGGGATCCAGCCCGGCTGCGTTGCTTGCCGGCAACAAGGATATCGACAAGACCTTCGAGCTTAAGAGCGTGGGCAAGCAGGGCGATTTGAACTGGATTGAAGCCATCCCAAAAGAAAAAGAAACCGGCTTTGAGCGTGTGGTGCTCGGCTTCAAGGGCAATATGCTGCAAGAGATGGAAATGCGCGATAGCTTCGGTCAGGTGACCGTGATCGAGTTCAGCAAACAGGAAATCAACCCCAAGCTGGATGCAAAGAATTTCCGCTTCGTGCCGCC
>DATHWE010000018.1:0-4259 GCA_035460905.1 Methylophilaceae bacterium
TTGCATTCGATGCAGCGCTCGACGTCACAGATGAATTTCATTCTTGCCATGGATAACCCCTGTATTCCTTTAAGCCTTGCTGAACTTGCACAAGGTCACTTTGGTTTCCTGCATCATGGTGACTGAGTCGTAGCCGTAGGTCGTCGCAGTATTCACCGCCTCGCCGCGCACATATGGCGCCGCACCTTCCGGATATTTGTCGATCAGGTCCTTGCCTTCCCACCAGCCGCCGAAGTGATACGGCATGAAAGCCACGCCCGGCGCCACGCGTTCCGTCAGCAGCGCCCGCACCTTGATGCGCACCTTGACCGGCGTTTCCACCCAGATGAAATCGTTGTTGACGACACCTTGCTTGACGGCATCCGCAGGATTGATCTCGCAGAACATTTCCTGCTGCAACTCCGCCAGCCACGGGTTGGAGCGAGTCTCCTCGCCACCGCCTTCGTACTCCACCAAGCGTCCGCTGGTAAGGATGACGGGGTAATCGCTGGCCGCGTCCCTGTTGGCCTGCTGCACGGATTCGTATAGCGTCGGCAACCGCCAGAAGGATTTCATGTCCTTGTGCGTCGGGTATTTGTCGATCAGGTCGCGGCGCTTGGTGTAGAGCGGCTCGCGGTGCACCGGCACCGGGTCCGGGAAGTTCCACACCACGGCACGCGCCTTGGCATTGCCGAACGGTGCACAGCCATGCTTGATGGCGACGCGGATGATGCCGCCGGACAGGTCCGTCTTCCAGTTCTTGCCTTCGGCTGCCAGTTTTTCCGTTTCGGTGAGGTCGTTCCACCAGCCCAGCTTTTTCAGCAGCACGTGGTCGAACTCGGGATAACCGCCTTCGAGTTCGGAACCCTTCACCGTCACGCTGTCTTCCGCCAGCAGGCTGACGCCGTCGCGCTCCACACCGAAATTCGCGCGGAAACCCATGCCGCCTTCGGCCACCGGCACCGTCACGTCGTACAGGTTGGGCGAACCCGGATGCTTCATTTCCGGCGTACCCCAGCACGGCCACGGCAAGCCGTAATAATCGCCGGCGCATGGACCTTCGGTCGCCTTGAGCGTGGTCACGTCGAAGGTGTGCGCATACTTCATGTGCAGTTTGAGCCGCTCCGGCGACTGGCCGCTATAGCCGATGGTCCAGGTGCCACGATTGATCTCGCGCAGCGTGTCCTCGATATCCGGCTCGTCCCAGCCCTGTGCGTCCTTGTTGATCTTGATGTTCTTCGTCAGCTCTTTTTCAAAACCGAACTTCTTGGCGAAGGCGTACATCAGCGTGTGGTCGGGACGCGACTCGAACAACGGCTCGATCACCTTCTCGCGCCATTGCAGCGAGCGGTTGGAAGCCGTGCAGGAGCCGTAGGTCTCGAATTGCGTCGCGGCCGGCAGCAGGTAGGTATTGTCCTTGCGGTCGTGCATCACGGAAGCTGCCGCCGGATAGGGGTCGATCACCACCAGCAGGTCCAGCTTTTCCATCGCCTTTTTCATTTCGGCGCCGCGCGTCTGGCTATTGGCGGCCATGCCCCAGTAGATCGCCGCACGCAGGTTCGGGCCTTGATCGATGTGCTCGTTCTTTTCCAGCACGCCGTCGATCCAGCGCGACACGGTAATGCCGGGCTTTTCCATCATGTCCTTGGAGGCGTAGCGGCCCTTCACCCACTCGTAATCCACGCCCCACACCGTGCACCAGTGCTTCCATGCACCTTCGTTAAGGCCGTAATAGCCGGGCAGCGATTCAGGATTGGGGCCAACATCGGTCGCACCCTGCACATTGTCGTGACCGCGGAAGATGTTGGTGCCGCCGCCGGACACGCCGACGTTGCCCAAGGCCAGCTCCAGGATGCACAGCGCGCGGGTATTGGCGTTACCGACCGTGTGCTGGGTGATACCCATGCACCAGATCACCGTGCCGGGACGATGCTCGTGTAGCGTGCGCGCCACCTGGTAAATCTCCGCCTCGGGGATGCCGGTCACGTCCTCCACCTTGTCCGGCGTCCAGTTGGCGACTTCCTTGCGGATTTCGTCCATGCCGTAAACGCGGTCGTGGATGTACTGCTTGTCTTCCCAGCCATTCTGGAAGATGTGCCACAGCACGCCCCAGATGAAGGGGATGTCGGTGCCGGGACGCAGGCGCACAAACTGGTGCGCATGCGCGGCGGTACGGGTGAAGCGCGGATCGACCACGATCATCTTCGCGCCTTTTTCCTTGGCGTGCAGGATGTGCATCATCGCCACCGGATGCGCTTCAGCGGCATTGGAGCCGACGAACAGCATGGCCTTGCTGTTGTGGATGTCGTTGTAGGAGTTGGTCATCGCGCCGTACCCCCAGGTGTTCGCAACCCCTGCGACCGTGGTCGAGTGGCAGATACGCGCCTGGTGGTCGACGTTGTTGCTGCCCCAGAACGAGACGAATTTGCGCATCAGGTAAGACTGCTCGTTGCTATGCTTGGAGGAGCCCACCCAGTACACCGAATCCGGCCCGGACTCTTCGCGCAGCTTGAGCAGCTTGGCTGAAATCTCGTCCAGCGCCTGCTCCCAACTGATGCGCTGGTACTTTCCGTCCACCATCTTCATCGGGTATTTCAGGCGGCGGTCGCCGTGGCCGTGTTCGCGCACCGAGGCGCCCTTGGCGCAGTGCGAACCGAGATTGATAGGCGAATCGAAGGCGGGTTCCTGGCGTATCCATATACCGTTCTGCACCACCGCGTTCACCGAACAGCCGACCGAGCAGTGCGTGCAAACCGTACGCTTCACCTCGATCTTGCCGCTGGGGCTGGCCTGGTTGGCCGAAGCCTTGCCTATCATGTTGAATGGCAGCTGCGACAGCGCGACGCCCGCGCCCGCCGTCAAACCGGAGCGCTTGAGGAAGGTGCGCCGGTCCATGGTGTTACCCAGCCAGGCGGAGGTTCCGCTTTCGGCCTGGGGCGCGAATCCGGTCGCGACGGAAGATTTCTTTTTAAGCAGCATACGTGTTCTTTCGCCTAGACGCGGGTCGTGCGGTAATAACGTTTAACGTGCTCGGAAACATGGTAGCCCTTGACGGCCTGCGGCTCTGCGGCGGTCGTCTCGACCTTGGCCGCAACGGCCGGGCGTTTGCCCATCAGCACGGCGGACACGGCACCTACCGCGCCCAAGCCGAAGGCCACCATGAAATTCCTGCGTTTGTTACTGGTTTGCTCCATCTTCATCACCCCGAACTTCAATTCAACCTCCGATATCGAACGCTTGCGCTTCGATATCGAGAAAATCCTTCAACAGCCGGGCCACTGCCCGGTAATAATTTGCGCTCGGCGCGGTTTCGAGATCGTTCGCAAATCTCGCATACCACGGCTGCACGTGCCGGACGAAGAACGCGCGTTGCCGCGCCAAGGCCGCCGGCGCGGTTTCCGCGTCGCCTGCCGCCAGCCAGCGCATCACTTCGCACACAGCGGCAATATGGTCTTCCGGCTCACTTACTTCGACAGCCCGCGCGAGGCCTAATTCCGCGAGATCGTCGCGCAGTTTCGCCAGCGGCTCTTCCATCAGGAAACCCGTCAGATACCAGGACAGATATGGCATCACCTCGCCTTGCCCCAGACCGATGAACAGACGCTCGTACTCCTCTTCAGCGGCCTCGACATCCATGACTTCGGAGGCCGCCTGCAGCCCATGCCAGGAAACCGCCAACGCGGATCCGGGCGCAGCGATTTCGTCCGCGCCAGCGATCGCCTGCAACAGTGCCGCGTCAGGCGCGGCATAGAGCAATCGCGCCAGCAAGCCATAGAGGTTGGCCCGTGCGGCGTCCTCTTCCGTTGCCACGTTCGCCTCAACCACGACGCTCATCGCCCTTCTCCCGACATCTGCTTGCCCATCATGTCCACCACACGGCAATCGCCGCACATTTGCAGGCGACGCTTCGCTTCCGGCGTCGCAAACATGCTGTGGCCGGACAGCTTGTGCAGCATGCTGCCTATCATGTGCGTCGTCGCAAACGGCTTGCCGCAATTCACGCAGCAAAACGGCGTGTCCTGATGCAAAATTCGCGCCTGCTTGACTTCGGGCGTCAGCAAAAGCCGCGCATGCAGGGTGATGGCATTTTCAGGGCACGCATTCTCGCACAAGCCGCACTGTACGCAATTGCGTTCGATAAATTTCAGCATGGGAGCGCCCGCGCCATCCTGCAACGCGGCGGCCGGGCAGGCGCTGACGCATGACAGGCACAGGGTGCAGGAAGCGCCATTGACCGCTATCGTGCCGTAAGGCGCATCGCCGGACAGTGCGATTTCATC
>DATHWE010000019.1:0-4555 GCA_035460905.1 Methylophilaceae bacterium
TGCGCGTTTCGTTGTACTCCGGCAGGTAGCGGCCCGCCTGACGCATCATCCAGACGGGCGTGTATTCGGTGGGCTGGCGCATCAGCGCGCGCAGGAAGGTATCGTTTTTCAAATGCGTCATGTCATTCACTCAATGAAAAAACGCCAAGGGCGCCGGGAGGACTGAAGCAGTTCCTGGCGCTCTTGGCGTCTTGGCGGTTCATTATTATTAACGTGGCAGGTCCGATTTGCCCATCAGGAACGCATCGACTTCGCGCGCGCACTGGCGGCCTTCGCGGATGGCCCAGACGACCAGCGACTGGCCTCGGCGCACGTCGCCGGCGGCGAACACCTTGGAAACCGAAGTGGCATAAGAACCTTCGCCATCGGTGGTTGCCTTGGCGTTGTTGCGGGCATCCTTTTCCACGCCGAATGCGTCGAGCAGCTTCTGCACCGGGCTGACGAAGCCCATCGCCAGCAGCACCAGGTCGGCCTTCATTTCGAATTCCGAACCGGGGACTTCCTGCATCTTGCCGTCTTTCCATTCGACGCGCGCGGCGATCAGCTTCTTCACCTGGCCGTTTTCGCCTTCGAAGCGCTTGGTCACCACTGCCCAGTCCCGGTCGCAGCCTTCTTCGTGCGAACTGGAAGTGCGCAGCTTGATCGGCCAGTTAGGCCAGGTCAGTTCGCGGTTTTCCTGTGCCGGCGGCTGCGGCATGATTTCGAATTGCGCGATCGATGCAGCACCGTGGCGATTGGAGGTACCTACGCAGTCGGAGCCGGTGTCGCCGCCGCCGATCACGACCACGTGCTTGCCGGTAGCCTTGATCTGGTCGGAGACGGTATCGCCCGCGTTGACCTTGTTCTGCTGTGTGAGGAATTCCATCGCAAAATGGATGCCGGAAAGCTCACGGCCCGGCACGGGCAAATCGCGTGGCTGTTCGGCGCCAGCTGCCAGCACCACGGCATCGAACTCCTTGAGCAGGTCTTCCGCCTTCACGTTCTCGCCGACGTGCTGGTTGACGCGGAATTGCACGCCTTCAGCCGCCATTTGCGCCATGCGGCGGTCGATCTGCCACTTTTCGAACTTGAAGTCTGGAATACCGTAACGCATCAAGCCGCCGATGCGGTCATTCTTTTCCAGCAGCACCACGTCGTGACCGGCGCGTGCCAACTGTTGCGAAGCGGCCATGCCGGCAGGGCCGGAGCCGATCACGGCAACTTTCTTGCCGGTTTTAACAGCAGGGATATGCGGTTTGACCCAGTCGTTTTCCCAGGCTTTGTCGATGATCGCGTGCTCGATGGACTTGATGCCGACGGCGTCGTCATTGATGTTCAGCGTACAGGCGGCCTCGCAGGGAGCGGGACAGATGCGGCCGGTGAAATCCGGGAAGTTGTTGGTGGAGTCGAGCACTTCGAAGGCACGCTGCCAATCCTGCTTGTAAACGAGGTCGTTCCAGTCGGGAATGATGTTGTTGACCGGGCAGCCGGTCATGCAGAACGGAATGCCGCAATCCATGCAACGTGCGCCTTGCACCTTGGCCTGGTCGTCCGACAGGTGGAGCACGAACTCCTTGTAGTTGTGTACGCGTTCCTGAACCGGCAGGTTGGCTTCCGACAACCGTGCGTATTCAAGGAAACCGGTAATCTTACCCATTAAGCGGCCTCCAGCAATTTCTGTTCTGCGAGCTCGATTAGCGCCCGCTTGTATTCATTAGGCATGACCTTGACGAACTTGCCGCGGAAATCGTCCCAATTCGCGAGGATGGTTATCGCACGCGCGCTGCCGGTATAAGCGGCATGCTTTTCTATCAGGTTTTTCAGCGTGATTTCGTCCGGCTGGTCAAGGTGGTGCACTGCGCCTTCCGGCGTGTCATCCACATGGTGAACCATCTCCAGCGACACCATGTTCATGTTGCAGCGCTTGTGGAATAGGCCGTCTTCATCCAGCACGTAAGCGACACCGCCCGACATGCCGGCGGCGAAGTTGAGGCCGGTTTGACCCAGCACGACCACGGTGCCGCCGGTCATGTATTCGCAGCCGTGGTTGCCCACGCCTTCGACGACGGCTGAGGCACCGGAATTGCGCACGCAAAAACGTTCGCCTGCCACGCCATTGAAGTAGCTCTCGCCGCTGGTCGCACCGTACATTACGGTGTTGCCGACGATAATGTTCTCCGACGGCGTGCCGCGGAAGGCCTTGGGCGGCTTGATGATGATGCGTCCGCCGCACAGGCCCTTGCCCACGTAGTCGTTGCCTTCACCGGTGAGTTCGAAGGTGATGCCCTTGGTCAGGAACGCAGCGAAGCTCTGGCCGGCGGTGCCGGACAGTTTCACGGTGATCGTGTCATCCGGCAGACCGGTCGAACCGTAACGGGTCGCAACCTGATTCGACAGCATGGTGCCGGCGGTGCGGTTGATGTTGGTGATCGGCGTTTCAATGACGACTTTCTCGCCGTTCTCCAATGCCGATTTGGCTTGGGCGATCAGCTTGTTGTCCAGCGCTTTCACCAGACCGTGATCCTGCTCTTCGGAATGGCTGCGTGCCACGTCCGTGCCGACCTTGGGCTGGTGGAAAATGCGGCTGAAATCAAGGCCGGAAGCCTTCCAGTGGTCGATGCCGGCCTTCATGTCCAGCAGATCGGCACGGCCGATCAGGTCGCTAAACTTGCGGATACCCATTTGCGCCATGTATTCGCGCACTTCTTCGGCGACGAAGAAGAAGTAATTGACCACGTGTTCCGGCTGACCGGTGAATTTCTTGCGCAGTGCGGGGTCCTGCGTAGCCACGCCAACCGGACAGGTGTTCAGGTGGCACTTGCGCATCATGATGCAGCCTTCGACGACCAGCGGAGCGGTGGCGAAACCGAACTCGTCGGCGCCCAGCAGCGCGCCGATAAGTACGTCGCGACCGGTCTTCATCTGGCCGTCCACTTGCACGGCGACACGGCCGCGCAACTGGTTAAGCACCAGCGTCTGTTGGGTTTCGGCGAGGCCGATTTCCCACGGGCTGCCGGCGTGCTTGATCGAAGAGATCGGGGACGCACCGGTGCCGCCGTCGAAACCGGCGATCACGATGTGGTCGGACTTGGCCTTGGCCACGCCTGCCGCCACGGTGCCAACGCCGGTTTCCGACACCAGCTTGGTGGAGATCGAAGCCTTGGGATTGGCGTTTTTCAGGTCGTGAATCAGCTGCGCCAAGTCTTCGATGGAATAGATGTCATGGTGCGGCGGCGGGGAAATGAGGCCCACGCCCGGCACCGAGAAGCGCAGCTTGGCGATGTACTCGGACACCTTGCCGCCAGGCAATTGACCGCCCTCGCCCGGCTTCGCGCCTTGCGCCATCTTGATCTGAATCTGGTCGGCACTGGCCAGATATTCGGCAGTTACACCGAAACGGCCGGAAGCGACCTGCTTGATCTTGGAGCGCATAGAATCGCCGGCTTGCAGCGGGATGTTGCTCTCGACGCGGCTCTTGCCGATCAGGTCGGCGAGCGTGGTGTCCTGCGTCACCGGCTGGAAGCGTATCGGATCTTCGCCGCCTTCGCCGGTGTTGGACTTGCCGCCGATGCGATTCATCGCAATGGCGAGCACGGTGTGCGCTTCGGTCGAGATCGAACCGAGCGACATCGCGCCAGTGGCGAAACGCTTGACGATTTCTTTCGCGGATTCGACTTCTTCCAGCGGCACTGGGGCGCCCGCCGGCTTTATTTCGAACAGGCCGCGCAGCGTCAGGTGACGGCGGCTCTGATCGTTGATCAGTTTGGCGTATTCCTTGTAGGTGTCGTACTTGTTGGTGCGCGTTGCATTCTGCAGCTTGGCAATGGAGTCCGGCGTCCACATGTGGTCTTCGCCACGCACGCGGAAGGCATATTCGCCACCGGCATCAAGCGCGTTGGAAAGCACCGGATCGTCGCCGAAGGCGTCGTTGTGCATGCGCAACGCTTCTTCCGCAACTTGCTCCAGGCCGATACCTTCGACATTGCTGGAGGTGCCGGGGAAGTATCTTTCTACAAAGGGGGTGTTAAGGCCCACGGCATCGAAGATCTGCGCGCCGCAATAGGACTGGTAGGTGGAAATGCCCATCTTGGACATCACCTTGTACAGGCCCTTGCCGACCGCCTTGACGAATTTCTTCTGTGCTTCCTTGATGTCCGGCAGGCCGAAACCGGCGATGGTCTCGAACGCCAGCCATGGGCATACCGCTTCGGCGCCATAGCCGCCCAGCAGCGCGAAATGGTGCACTTCCCGTGCGGAGCCGGTATCGACGACCAGGCCGGTATTGGTGCGCAGGCCGGCCTTGACCAGGTGATGATGCACAGCGGTGGTCGCTAGCAGGGCCGGGATCGCGATGCGGTCGGCGCCGACGTTGCGGTCGGACAGGATCAGCACGTTGTAGCCGTCGTGGACCGACTTCTCGGCCGCCTTGCATAGTGCCTCAATGGCTGCGCCCATGCCCTTGTGACCGGCAGCGGCCGGATAGGTGATGTCGGCCACCAGCGAGCGATAACGGTTTTGCGTCAGTTCGGCGATGTTTTTGAGCTGGGCCAGTTCATCCAGCGTCAGCACCGGCTGG
>DATHWE010000020.1:0-1844 GCA_035460905.1 Methylophilaceae bacterium
CAATGTAATGCTGGTGGACGACCATGCTGTCGTGCGCATGGGGTTCAAGTTGCTGCTGGAGGCCGCTCCGGATGTGAAGGTGGTGGCCGAGGCTGAAAGCGGGGAGCAGGGCGTCAAGCTGTATGGCGAAGTGCATCCCGACGTGGTGGTGATGGATATCACCATGCCCGGTATCGGCGGCATGGAGGCCATCGAGCGCATCATGGCCAAGGATTCAACCGCACGCATACTGGTGCTCTCCGCACACGAGGATTCGGTGCATCCCAAGCGCGTGTTGAATGCCGGCGCGCTCGGCTATCTGACCAAACGCAGCGCGCCGGAAGAGCTGATCAAGGCCATCCGCACGGTGGCCGGTCGCAAAATGTATCTCGAAGCCAATATTGCCCAGCAGATGGCGTTGCAGCAATTGTCGGGCGAGCAGAATCCGGTGGACGTGCTTTCGGCGCGCGAGTTCGAGGTTTTCATGGCGCTGGCGCTGGGGAAATCCACCAATGAGATCGCCGAAACGCTATGTCTTTCGCCGCGCACCATCGGCACCCACCTATACAACATCAAGCAGAAACTGAATGCTGGCAACCAGGCGGAGATTGCGCTGATCGCAATGCGAAGCGGGCTGATCGAGCCGTAGGGCTTGTTCTGCAGCAGGTAAAAGAAAAGCCGGCGATTGCCGGCTTTTTTATACTCGTTACCAAATTAAGACTTCGAGCGCGTCACTGCTCCAGCCGACCTTTCGCCACGTATAACCCATTCGCCATTCCAAGCTCAATGACGGCATGATCGCCGCTGTGCATTTTGCCCAGTTCCGGCGGAACAAGAATCAGCAGCGCCCGGTCGCTCATTTCCGGCATCCCGCCTTCGGCAAGCTGCCACTGATCCCACGTATGCTCCGGCGGTAGGGATGCTATGCCTAGCTCACGCATGTTTTCCAGCATCGACTGCTTTTCTTCGCCAACGACCATCCCCCATATCTCCACGGTGCCCAATCGAGTAACCACCGGCACCGCGGACTCGGCAGGATCGGGTTTCGGGAGTGGCGGCGCAACCGGGGCCGGGGGAACAACAAGCTGTGCTCTCAGGAATGCCTCCTGATAAGGATCGAGGCCGGACCGCATCAACAAGCGATTGGTTTGGCCTTGCTCCTGCACTTGCGGTTTATCCAGCGCGTGCCCGACGGCCCTGTCGGCAATCTGCATGGCGATCGAGCTGGCTACTTGCCGGGCAATCGAGCCGCCCATGCAGCCTGATAGCAGGAACGCGGCAAACACAGCAATAAACAGACTGGGCATCCAGCCGGGAAGCCTGACTGTCTGGCGCGATTTAGAGAGATGCATCGCCAGCGGTGCTGTGTTTAAAAAGAATCGATCTGTATTTGACCAGGGCATTGATCAACCCCATCGAATAGTAAAAGCGGATATGAACCGGTTTTCCGGACTTATCCTTTTTGCACCCACGCCAGCCCGGTGACGTAGTCGTCGAAGACCTGAACTTCGGCTTCGGTGAAAATCCGCGCCAGCCACGCACTCCATTGCACCCATTCGTCATCGGTGACGACGGCAATTTTGTCGAAATCCCGCGCATGCTTGCGGGCAAAGCGGATTTCTTCCCATGCGACATCCACGGTAAAACCCAGCATATCGTTCAAATCAACCAGCAGGCTGGCTTTTTCCTGGGATTGCAGTGCGTAGTCGGCCGCTTTTTCCAACTCCTTGAAATCCGCGAGCGTGAATTCGCTCAGCACCGTGGCGATAACGAGGTTGTTCGATTCCTGATTGATGGTGATCATGGTTTTTATTCCTGATATGCGGTCACATTGAGATCGCCATAAGCTGGCTGATTACAGTGTA
>DATHWE010000021.1:0-3856 GCA_035460905.1 Methylophilaceae bacterium
GCGTTCGCGGCCGGACAGGATCAAAGGCTCCAGCCATGCTTGGCGAGGCGGGCGGTAAAGTACGCTGATCGGACGGTGTGCCGCATAGTATTGGGCAGTAATTTCAAAGCAGCCAAGATGCGGCGTAAGAAAAATGATGCCACGGTTATCGTGCCAGGCTTCTTCCACATGCTCCCATCCGTGGCAGGCGCGCATCCACTTGAGGATTTTCCTCTGCGGACGCAACCAGATGGCCATGATTTCCAGCGCACCCTTTCCTGATTCGGCCATGCTGCGCCGGGCGATGGATTTCAGCTCGGCCTCGTCGCGGGCGATACCGCTGGCCGCTATATTGGTGTGCGTGCGCCGAGCCATTCTTCCGGTTCCGAAATACGACCAGCCGACGACGATACCAAGGCCATGTATCAGCGGCAAAGGTAGGCATGCGATGATACGCAACAACCGGGTCAGCATGAATTCCTTTTTCAGTCAGAGTGTAATTTGCTATTCTAGCAACCTTTTACCACGTAATAATTGAGCGATATCGTAATGAGCGATTACCTGTTTACCTCAGAATCCGTGTCCGAAGGCCATCCCGACAAGGTGGCGGACCAGATTTCCGACTCCATCCTGGACGCTATCCTGGCACAGGACCCAACCGCACGCGTGGCTGCCGAGACATTGACCAATACCGGCCTGGTCGTGCTGGCCGGTGAAATCACTACCACCGCCAACGTCGATTACATCAAGGTCGCGCGCGATACCATCAAGCGCATCGGCTACGACAACACCGACTACGGCATCGACTACAAGGGCTGCGCGGTGCTGGTCGCCTACGACAAGCAGTCGCCCGATATCGCGCAAGGCGTGGACAAGGCGGAAGACGATCCGCTGGATCAAGGTGCCGGCGATCAGGGCCTGATGTTCGGCTACGCGTGCGACGAAACTCCGCAATTGATGCCGCTGCCGATCTGGCTGGCCCACCGCCTGGTGGAGCGCCAGTCGCATTTGCGCAAAGACGGCCGTCTGCCATGGCTGCGCCCGGATGCCAAGTCGCAAGTAACCGTACGCTATGTGGACGGCAAGCCGTTCGCCATTGATACCGTGGTTCTGTCTACCCAGCATGCGCCGGAAATGCATCTCGATGCGATCCGCGAGGCGGTTATCGAGGACATCATCAAGCCGATCCTGCCCAAGGACCTGATCAAGGGCGAAATCAAGTACCTGGTCAACCCGACCGGCCGCTTCGTCATTGGCGGCCCTCAAGGCGATTGCGGCTTGACCGGACGCAAGATCATCGTCGACACCTACGGTGGCTCCAGCCCCCACGGGGGCGGCGCATTCTCCGGCAAGGATCCCTCCAAGGTTGATCGTTCGGCAGCTTACGCCGGGCGTTATGTGGCCAAGAACATCGTCGCTGCCGGTTTGGCTTCACGCTGTTCAGTACAGATTTCCTATGCCATTGGCGTCGCGCGTCCGACCAGCGTGATGGTAGAAACCTACGGCACGGGCAAGGTAAGCAACGAAAAGATGACCGAACTGGTGCTGAAGCATTTCGATCTTCGTCCCAAGGGCATCGTCAAGATGCTCGACCTGTTGCGTCCGATCTATGCCAAGACGGCTGCTTATGGCCACTTTGGCCGCGACGAACCAGAATTTACCTGGGAAAGTGTCGATAAGGCAGCTGCGCTACGAGCGGATGCAGGAATCTAAGTTCAACCTGCAATATCTGGTTGTCATTTCTGAAAAGGCTGATATCGATGATTCGATGTCAGCCTTTTTGGTTTTTTGGCTCACAAATCGGCTTGGCAGAGTATTTTCGCTTCGTCACAGGCCTTCCTGTGTAGCACTCATCCATATTCGAGCCCATGCTATATTGAGGGCGCATCCTGATATTTGTTCGCATTAAGTGACGAGACCGGCGGCTGTAGCTCAAAGTCGGCGCATGAAGTATCAAGCCTGGGGTGGGTCATGTTGAAAAAAATTTCAGTCGAGCATTTGCGCGTAGGCATGCATTTGCACGCCTTTTGCGGCTCATGGATGGACCATCCTTTTTGGCGTACGAAATTCATTATCGAAGATCCCAATGACATCCAGCTTGTTCTCGCCGGCAGTATCCGCGAGGTCTGGATCAATACCGAAGAGGGCTTGGACGTCGAGCATGGCCAGCCGGCGGAAGAGGCCGATTCGAGAGTCGTCGAAGCCCTTGCTAATGGGAAAGTCTCCGACGAAGTGGTCGAGCGGGTCAGTATCCAGAATGAAATGGATCGGGCCGGTAAAATCGTTGCCAAGGCTAAGCAGGCGGTTACTTCCATGTTTCAGGAGGTTCGCATGGGGAGGGCGCTGGATGCTCAGGATGCGCTTCCGCTCGTCGAAGAAATTTCAAATTCCGTGATGCGCAATCCGGGCGCTCTGATCAGTATTGCGCGGCTCAAGAACAAGGACGAATACACCTACATGCATTCAGTAGCGGTTTGCGCGCTGATGATATCGCTGGCGCGTCAGCTCGGAATGGACGAGGAGGCTACGCGCAAGGCTGGCTTGGCCGGCTTGCTGCATGATGTGGGCAAGATGGCAATCCCGGACGAGATTCTCAACAAGCCGGGAAAATTGACTGACGAGGAATTCAATATTGTCCGAAACCATCCGGTAGCCGGCTACGAAATTCTGCTCGAAAGCAAAGGGATGGACACGATGGTGCTCGATGTCTGCAGGCACCATCATGAAAAAGTCGACGGTGGTGGCTATCCTGATAATTTTAAGGGCGATCACTTGAGCATGTACGCCAAAATGGGGGCGGTGTGCGACGTCTACGATGCCATTACTTCCAACCGGCCTTACAAGGAGGGATGGTGCCCTGCCGAGTCGTTGCGCAGGATGGCCGAATGGTGCAAGTATGGCCAATTCGACTCGCGCGTTTTCCAGGCGTTCGTCAAAAGCGTTGGAATCTACCCCATCGGGACATTGGTGCGTCTGGAGTCGGGAAAGCTGGGCGTAGTCATTGATCAGAACGAAAAATCGCTGCTGGCACCAAAGGTTAAAGTGTTTTATTCCATCAAGTCAGGCACGCGATTGAAACCCCAGGTCCTGGATATGTCGCTGGCTATGACACGGGACAGGATCGTCAGTCATGAAGAGTCCGGCGAGTGGGATATCCCCGACCTCCACGAATTGTGGAGCGGCTGGACGCTGCCTGCCTGATGGACTTGGCCGTCACGATTGCAAAAAGCCGAATCGGCTTTATAATTGCGAGCTTACCGAGGAGCGCTGCGACGGAATTCTCCGCCAGGCTCGGTTTCGACGAACTGCGCTTACCTTAACCGTGCCGGGCACGGGAATGGGTGAGCAGTCTCCCCCTCTTCCCTCCGGCCACACATTTCAGGAATTGATGATATGAATACTGTGGCTGACTTCAAAGATTACGTTGTTGCCGACATGAGTCTTGCCGCTTGGGGCCGCAAGGAAATCGCGATTGCCGAAACGGAAATGCCCGGTCTGATGGCGATCCGCGAGGAGTACGCTCAAGCCCAGCCGCTCAAGGGCGCGCGCATCACTGGCTCGCTGCACATGACGATCCAGACCGCCGTGCTGATCGAAACGCTGAAGGATCTTGGCGCCGAAGTGCGCTGGGCGTCTTGCAACATCTACTCGACACAAGACCACGCTGCGGCGGCGATTGCCGCCGGCGGCACCCCAGTGTTCGCGGTCAAGGGCGAAACGCTGGACGAGTATTGGGATTACACTCATCGCATCTTCGAATGGGCGGATGGCCAGGATGGAGAGAAAAAATTCTCCAACATGATCCTCGACGACGGCGGCGATGCGACGCTGTTGCTGCACTTGGGCGCGCGCGCCGAGCAGGATGCCTCCCTCCTGA
>DATHWE010000022.1:0-4312 GCA_035460905.1 Methylophilaceae bacterium
GTTTTCTGTCTTTTGCCCTCTAAAGCCCAGTGGAGAGACCATGAGCTATTCCTTTACCGAAAAGAAACGTTTACGCAAAAGCTTCGCCAAACGTGACAGTGTGCAGGAAGTCCCGTACCTGTTGGCGATGCAGCTGGAGTCCTATGCCAGCTTTCTTCAGGCCGATGTCCGTCAAGATAAACGCAAGGACGACGGCCTGCAGGCGACGTTCAGTTCGGTGTTCCCAATTGTCAGCCATTCCGGCAATGCGCGCTTGGATTATGTCAGTTACAACCTCGGCGACGCTCCCTTCGATGTCAAGGAATGCCAGCAGCGCGGCCTGACCTTCGCTGCGCCATTGCGCGTCAAGGTGCGCCTGACCATCATGGACCGGGAAGCCTCCAAGCCGACCGTGAAGGAAGTGAAGGAGCAGGAAGTATACATGGGCGAACTGCCGCTGATGACCGAGAACGGTTCGTTCGTCATCAACGGCACCGAGCGTGTGATTGTTTCCCAGCTGCACCGCAGCCCGGGCGTGTTCTTCGAGCATGACCGCGGCAAGACGCACTCTTCGGGCAAGCTGCTGTTCTCCGCTCGCATCATTCCTTACCGCGGTTCCTGGCTGGATTTCGAATTCGATCCCAAGGATTACCTGTATTTCCGCGTCGACCGCCGCCGCAAGATGCCGGTGACGATATTGCTGAAGGCGCTGGGTTATACGCCGGACCAGATCCTGGAAACCTTCTACGATGTGGACAACTTCCACATCGCCAAGAAGGGCGTCCAGTTCGAGCTGGTTCCTGAGCGCATGCGCGGTGAAGTTGCCAAGTTCGACATCCTCGACAAAGAAGGCAAGACGGTTGTCTCCAAAGACAAGCGCATCACCATCAAGCATATCCGTGACATGGAAAAGGCCGGCATCAGCAAGATAGCTGTGCCGGAAGAGTTCCTGATGGGCCGTACTATTGCCGACAACATCATCGACAAGGAAAGCGGCGAAGTCGTGGCCAACGCCAACGACGAAATCACCGAATCGCTGCTGGAAAAGCTGCGCGAAGCCGGTGTGACCAAGATCACGACGCTGTATTCGAACGATCTCGATCACGGCGACTACATTTCGCAGACGCTGCGTATCGACGAAATTCCTGACCAGTACGCTGCCCGCGTTGCGATCTATCGCATGATGCGTCCTGGCGAGCCGCCGACCGAAGAGGCCGTGGAAGCCCTGTTTGACGGCCTGTTCTTCAATGAAGACCGTTACGACCTGTCTGACGTTGGCCGCATGAAGTTTAACCGTCGTGCCTATCCCGAGAAAATCGAGGATCGCACGGCTGGCTGGCTCAAGCGTTTCTATGAGAAGGTCGGTCCGCAAGGCGCCGAAGGCAAGGCTATTCTGTCCAATGAGGACATTCTGGCTGTGATCGGCGTGCTGGTCGAACTGCGCAACGGCCGTGGCGAAATTGACGATATCGATCACCTCGGTAATCGTCGCGTGCGTTCCGTAGGCGAACTGGCAGAAAACCAGTTCCGTGCCGGTCTGGTACGAGTTGAGCGTGCCGTGAAGGAGCGTCTGTCGCAAGCGGAATCGGAAAATCTGATGCCGCATGACCTGATCAACGCCAAACCGGTTTCCAGCGCGATCCGCGAATTCTTCGGTTCGTCGCAGCTGTCCCAGTTCATGGACCAGACCAATCCGCTGTCCGAGATCACCCACAAGCGCCGCGTCTCCGCGCTGGGCCCGGGCGGTCTTACCCGCGAACGTGCAGGTTTCGAAGTGCGCGACGTGCACCCGACCCACTACGGCCGCGTGTGCCCGATTGAAACACCGGAAGGTCCGAACATCGGCCTGATCAACTCGCTGGCGCTGTATTCCCGCACCAACGAATACGGCTTCATGGAAACGCCGTATCGCCGCGTCGAAAACGGCAAGGTCGCCGAACAGATCGACTTCCTGTCCGCAATCGAGGAAAGCCAGTACGTGATTGCTCAGGCGAACAGTGAACTGGACAAGAACGGCAAGTTCGTCGATGACCTGATCTCTGCGCGTCATCACAACGAATTCACGATGTCGACCGCTGACCGTATCCAGTACATGGACGTGGCCCCGGGACAGATCGTTTCTGTGGCAGCATCGCTGATTCCGTTCCTGGAGCACGATGACGCGAACCGTGCCTTGATGGGCGCCAACATGCAACGCCAGGCAGTGCCTTGTCTGCGTGCCGAAAAGGCCGTGGTGGGTACCGGTATCGAACGGACCGTGGCTGTGGACTCCGGCACGACCGTGCAGGCACTGCGTGGCGGCCTGGTCGATTACGTCGACGCAGGCCGTATCGTGGTGCGCGTGCATGACGCGGAAGCTGCTGCCGGCGAAGTTGGTGTGGATATCTACAACCTGACCAAGTACACCCGTTCCAACCAGAACACCAACATCAACCAGCGTCCACTGGTCAAGGTGGGCGACATTATTGCCCGCGGAGACGTGATCGCAGACGGTGCATCGACCGATATGGGCGAGCTGGCCCTGGGTCAGAACATGCTGGTCGCGTTCATGCCGTGGAACGGCTACAACTTCGAAGACTCGATCCTGATCTCCGAACGCGTGGTGGCCGATGACCGTTATACCTCGATCCATATCGAGGAACTGTCCGTGGTCGCTCGCGACACCAAGCTGGGCGCTGAAGAAATCACCCGCGACATCTCCAATCTGTCCGAGCGCATGCTCGGCCGTCTGGATGACTCCGGCATCATCTACATCGGTGCTGAAGTGGAAGCCGGCGATGTGCTGGTCGGTAAGGTAACGCCTAAGGGCGAAACGCAACTGACTCCTGAAGAGAAGCTGCTGCGTGCGATTTTCGGCGAGAAGGCTTCCGATGTGAAGGATACCTCGCTGCGCGTACCGTCCGGCATGTCCGGCACGGTCATCGACGTGCAAGTGTTCACCCGCGAAGGTATTGAGCGCGACGTACGTGCTCAGCAAATCATCGACGACCAGCTCAAGCACTACAAGCAGGATCTGGCCGACCAGATGCGTATCGTGGAAGACGATGCATTCGGTCGTATTCGTCGCTTGCTCGAAGGCAAGGTTGCCACCGGCGGTCCCAAGAAGCTGAAGAAGGGCGAAACGCTGAATGCCGAGTACCTCGATGATGTGGCGCGCCACGACTGGTTCGACATCCGCCTGGCCGATGAAGAAGCAGCTCGCCAGCTCGAGCAGCTGAAGGACAGCCTGGCACAAGCCCGTGTCGAGTTCGACCATCGTTTCGAAGAGAAGAAGCGCAAGCTGACCCAGGGCGACGAATTGCCGCCTGGCGTACAGAAGATGGTCAAGGTCTACCTGGCCGTGAAACGCCGTATCCAGCCTGGCGACAAGATGGCCGGCCGTCACGGTAACAAGGGTGTGGTTTCCAAGATTGTGCCAGTGGAAGATATGCCGCACATGGCTGACGGTACCCCGATGGACATCGTGCTCAACCCGCTCGGCGTGCCGTCGCGGATGAATATCGGTCAGATTCTGGAAGTGCACTTGGGCTGGGCCGCCAAGGGGCTGGGCCTGCGCATTGAAGAAATGCTCGTGGCTCAAGCCAAGACCGCCGAAGTGCGTAAATTCCTGGACAGCATCTACAACAACACCGGCAAGTCGGAAGACATCAAGTCGCTGACGGATGTCGAAGTGCTGGAGCTGGCCGAGAACCTAAAGTCAGGCGTGCCGTTCGCAACGCCGGTATTTGACGGCGCTACCGAAACGGAAATTCGTGCCATGCTGGATCTGGCCTTCCCGGACGATGATCCGCGCACCAAGCAATTGCAATTTGCAGCCGGCAAGACACAAGTCAAGCTGTTCGACGGCCGCAGCGGCGAGGCGTTCGAACGCCCGGTCACCGTCGGTTACATGCATGTGCTCAAGCTGCACCACTTGGTCGATGACAAGATGCATGCCCGTTCCACTGGACCGTACTCGCTGGTAACCCAGCAGCCGTTGGGCGGTAAGGCCCAGTTCGGTGGTCAGCGCTTCGGTGAAATGGAAGTGTGGGCGCTGGAAGCTTACGGTGCTGCGTACACCCTGCAGGAAATGCTCACGGTCAAGTCCGATGACGTTTCCGGCCGTACCAAGGTCTACGAAAACATCGTCAAGGGCGACCACAAGATCGACGCCGGTATGCCGGAGTCCTTCAACGTGCTGGTGAAGGAAATTCGCTCGCTCGCTATCGACATCGACCTGGACCGTAATTAAGGAGAATCGCGTGAAAGCATTACTCGATCTATTCAAGCAAGTAACTCAGGAAGAAGAATTCGACGCGATCAAGATTGCGTTGGCTTCTCCCGAGAAGATTCG
>DATHWE010000023.1:0-5978 GCA_035460905.1 Methylophilaceae bacterium
GAAGACGGCATGCAACTGCGCGATTTCGTCTACGTGAAGGACGCCGCCAGCGTGGTGACGTGGTTCCTGCAAGGTCGTGGCGAGAGCGGCATTTACAATGTGGGCACCGGCCAGGCCCGCGCGTTCAAGGATCTGGCAACGGCCGTCATGACCAGCGCTGGCGGCACGCCCAACATCACCTGGATCGACATGCCGGACGACCTCAAAGGCAAGTACCAGTATTACACCCAGGCCAGCATGGAAAAACTGCGCGCCATCGGCTACGACCAGCCCTTCCACACGCTGGAAGAAGGCGTGCGCGACTACGTGCAGAACTACCTGATGCAGCCCGACCCCTATTGCTAGGAATCATCGTGAACAGCCAAGACAACATCCGTGCCCAATTGACCCAACACCAGTCGGTCATCGCACAACTCGACCCCATGGTGCCGCTGATCGCTCAAGCAGGCGAACGCATGCGCAACTGCCTCAAGGATGGCGGAAAAATTCTGTTGATGGGCAATGGCGGCAGCGCGGCGGACTGCCAGCACATTGCCGCAGAGATCGTTGGCCGTTACAAGAAGGAGCGCAAGGGTATGCCCTCGATTGCGCTGACCACAGACACCTCCATCCTGACCTCGGTCGGCAACGATTACGGATTCAACTTCATCTTCTCGCGCCAAGTGGAAGCGCTGTGCTATGAGAACGACATCGTCGTCGGCCTCTCCACTTCAGGCAACAGCGCCAACGTTGTCGCCGGCATTGAGAAAGCCCGCGAAATCGGCGCCTTTACCATCGGCATGACCGGCGCCAAGGGCGGAAAACTCGCCGAACTGTGCGATCTGAACCTGGCGATGCCGTCCACCGATACGCCACGCATCCAGGAAGCGCACATTATGATCGGCCACATCCTGTGCGACCTGATCGAGGCGGACTGAGCTTGCAGCAACATCTGATTGAAGTCGTAAAAAGCGGTTTCGCCGCGAAAAATACCTGGGTGCTGGTCATCGGCGACCTGATGCTGGATCGCTATTTATGGGGCGAAGTCGAACGCATCTCGCCCGAAGCCCCCGTCCCAGTCGTGCTTCTCAAGAATGAAACTGAATGCGCCGGCGGCGCAGCCAACGTCGCAGCCAATCTGGCCGGGCTCGATATCGCGACGCGGCTGATCGGCTTCATCGGTGCCGACGATAACGGCGTCCGCTTGCAGCGCGCCATCGGCGACTTGGGCGTCAATGCCGACGGCTTGCTCCGCGCCGAGCGACACCCGACTATCGCCAAGACTCGCATCATCGGCGGGCATCAGCAAATGATGCGACTGGATCAGGAAGACCGCGCCCAGTACTCCGAAACCGATATGCAAAACCTGCTGGCCGCCGCGCATCGGCAGCTGTCGGAACGTCCCGCCGTCGTGGTGCTTTCCGACTATGCCAAGGGCGTGCTTACGCCCCAGCTTTGCCAGGCAGTGATTCTCGAAGCCCGGGCGCTCGGCATTCCTGTGCTGGTCGACCCCAAAGGCCGCGACTACTCGAAATACCGTGGCGCGACCGCATTGACCCCGAACAAGCGAGAAGCCGCCGACGCTTGCGGCGTGAATATTCACGACAACGAAGCGCTGCTGGCTGCCGCCGCCACGATGCGGGAAAACCTGCAACTCGACTTTCTGGCGCTGACGCGCGGCGAAGAAGGCGTTTCGCTGATCGAGCACAATCATTCCCTGCACATTCCGGCAACCGCGAAGCAGGTTTTCGATGTCTCCGGCGCCGGCGATACGGTCATCGCGACGCTGGCTGCCGGCCTGGTCGCGGGACTGGAACGCAAGGAAGCCTTGCATCTCGCTAATCTCGCTGCCGGCGTCGTGGTCGGCAAGGTTGGCACCGCGCCGATCAAGCTCGCCGAACTGCTGCACGAACTGACGGTGGAAGATTCCACGCAACAGGCCGACAAAGTATGCGATCTCGACACGTTGCAATGGCGCGCAGCCGGATGGCGCGCAGCCGGGCAGCGTATCGTGTTCACCAACGGCTGCTTTGATCTGCTGCACGCCGGACACGTTACCTATCTGGAAGGCGCCAGCAAGCTGGGCGACCGCCTGATCGTCGGACTGAACACCGACCGCTCGGTTTCCGCGCTCAAGGGTCCTTCCCGCCCGGTCATTCACGAAGCCGACCGTGCGCGCGTGATGGCCGCACTGGAATCCGTGGACGCCGTCGTACTATTCGACGAAGACACGCCGCTTAATCTGATCCGCGCAATCAAACCCGACGTACTGGCCAAGGGCAGCGACTACACCGAAGACCAGGTCGTGGGCAGCGAGGATGTCAAATCCTGGGGTGGCCGCGTGGCGCTGGTGGATCTGGTGCCTGGACGCAGCACCAGCAAGATCATCGGCAAACTCGTCGGCTGACATGGCAGAACAGGTACTGGTCATCGGCCCCTCGTGGGTGGGGGACATGATCCTCGCGCAAAGCCTGTTCAAACTGCTCAAGCAACAGCGCCCCGGCGTCGAAATCGACGTCGCCGCGCCCGGCTGGACCCTGCCACTGCTGGAGCGCATGCCGGAAGTCCGCGCGGGCATTGCGCTCCCTTTCCGCCACGGCAAGTTCGACCTGATGGCCCGCATCCGCATCGGTCGTGAATTGCGCGACAAGCATTACGATCAGACCATCCTGCTGACCAATTCGCTCAAGTCGGCCATTCTTCCTTTCTGTGCAAATATTCCGAAGCGGACCGGGTTCGCCGGCGAATTGCGTTACGGATTGCTGAACGACATTCGTCCGCTGGATAAAGCCAACTTGCCAAAGACCGTGGATCGTTTTGCGGCCCTGGGCGTCAGCGCCGGGGAAGGCATTCCTGCCGAGTTGCCCGAACCGGCTTTGGTCGCGTCGCGTGAACACGCTTTTGCTGCGCTCGCAAAGCTGGGCAGATCCATTCCGAAAACTCCGGTGCTCGCCTTATGTCCGGGTGCCGAGTACGGCCCGGCCAAGCGCTGGCCGGCCGAATATTTCGCGGAAGTTGCGACATGGGCGCTGGCGGAAGGCTGGGAAGTCTGGCTGTTCGGCTCGGGCAAGGACGTCGAGGTCACCCGGAAGATCGATGCGCTTACCGCAAACCGCTGCCTCGACCTGGGAGGAATAACCTCACTTGGAGAGGCCATAGACTTGATGTCGTTATGCTCAGCAGCGGTTAGCAATGACTCAGGGCTGATGCATGTCGCCGCTGCGCTTGACCTCCCCTTGATCACCCTCTTCGGCTCTTCCGATCCGACCCATACACCGCCGATGAGTGAGCAAGCCGACATTATCTATCTCAATCTGTCCTGCAGTCCGTGTTTCAAGCGAGAGTGTCCGTTGGGGCATTTCAAATGCATGCGAGACATGAAACCGGAACAAATCATTGCCTTGTTACAGAAGCTGAGAACGGATAAGCCGTGAAAACCACCTTCACAAACATTACTAATGAAAACAGTATCCCATGGTGGGGGGCCGCAATTGCTGCATTGCTTGCTCTATGGATGATTTTTCAATCCCGCGGCATTATTAATAACGATGGAATTTTGTACATCGAGGCTGCCAAGCAATTTGCAAACCATGAATGGAGAACAGGGTTCGCACTCTACAATTGGCCTCTGTACCCCCTGATCATTGCTCTAGCTCACTCAGTAACCGGTCTGGAATTCCAAACCTCAGCTCATGCAATCAGTATTATATTTTTCGCGCTTACCGGAGCCGGCATTACGGTGCTCGTCAGGGAGTTTGGCGGCGACCGTCGCGTGATGATGGCGGCAATACTTTTACTGTGTAGCTCCCCTTATCTTGTGCGCTCACTTTTGCCCATGGTTATTCGTGATCATGGTTTTCTGACGCTCCATATCTGGAGCCTCATATTTTTCCTACGTTTTTATCGCGACAATACCCTCAAATACGCTATCGGCTGGGGAGGCACGGCCATAATCGCCACATTATTCCGTATCGAAGGAATAATCTATTTGGCATTACTGCCGCTAATTATATTAACGAGCAATACGCTCCCATGGATAAAACGATTTGAACTAATGCTCAAAGCGCAAGCCCTGCCACTTGCATTGGGAATCTTCATGCTGGCACTGCTTATCAGTTCGCCCTTAAGTCTCAACGACTTGGGACGCCTCAAGGATCCGATCAGCCTGGCAAAAACCATGCTCTTCCAACTCTCCCAAGGATTATCGGGAAAGGCTGAAATATATGGCAATCACGTCCTAGGCCCTTTCCTGGACGACTTTTCCCTAGCGGGACTAATGGCAACGCTTATCTTGGTAACCGTCATCAAGTCAGCAGGATCGGCAGGATGGTTGCAATTTGCATTTGCCGCTTTTTGCGCAAAATTACCAGAAAATCAATTACCTGCGTCCAGACCAGTGCTCAAATGGTTATACTTTCTGGGCTTGGCAATTGCCATCGTTATTTTACTAAGTGTATTTGTACTCTCTACCCGCTACCTGCTACCGCTTGCGACATTAATACTCGTTGCAGGAGCGTTTGGCCTCAAGGCTCTTTTTCAGACAATTGAGAATAAATGGATTCAGAATGGGCTGATTGCCATAATCGTCCTTCAAGTTGCTGCGACCTTATGGCCATTCCACTCTTCCAACCATTATGAAATCGAAGCTTCAGAATGGATTAAAGATCATATTGCGCCTGATAAAAATATTTACTTTGATGAAGGACGACTTCGCTATTACGCATTGAATAATTCCTCGGACCGAACAAAAAAACCCTGGACAGAAGTTCAAAGAGTTCTGGACTCCAATGAATTGAAGCGGTTCGATTATGTGATCGTGCACGTATCACAAAATCATCCCCAACAGCAGGCGTGGATCAAGCAGAAGTTGGGCACCCCCATTGTTACGTTTACCAACCGTCACGGAAAACAGGTACAAATACACGAAATACATTAGCTTTACAGCTATAAGCTTTCGCATTCGAGCCTCAGAATGAATACTAAAGAATATATAAATCCTGCCTGGCAGGAATTGTTGCGGCTCCATCATATGGATACCTTCGACAAGCTTTGGGAGACTGATTCGGACACATGGTATGAGCCGCCGAATCAGGCGCGTGGAGGTTGGAGCGGAGTATCCCGAAGGGAACTCGATGCGCATGACGGTCGCAAGATCGGCATTTTCATCAAGCGTCAGGAAAATCATGCCTATCGCTCATGGAGGCACTTTTTTCTCCCAATTGCGACGCTTGAACGCGAATTCAGAAACTGCATTCGGTTCGGAACTTACGGCATCCCCTCCCTGGAGGTCATCTATTTCGCTCAGCGCAAAGTTAACGGGAAACTTCAGGCCATTCTGATAACCAGGGAGTTGGATGGTTTTCTTCCGTTAGATAATGACGCCTTCTTGCCTCTGCGTAAATTAAGCCGCATTGATCGACATTTGCTCATTGAAAACATTGCATGCACTGTTCGCCGGATGCATGAGCACCGACTTCAACATACTTGCCTGTACCCCAAGCACTTGTTTGTACGGAAAGTCTCCTCAAGCTCCTTCGAGACCCGTTTTATAGATTTGGAAAAAGCCAGATTCAACATATCAAGCCATCGGACCACTTTGCGTGACTTGGACTCATTGAGACGCCATATCTCCGGCTGGACCAGAACAGATCAATTGCGCTTCTACCTTGAGTACCGGCAAGAGAAGCGTCTTAGTCACAAATCCAAAACTTTCCTCATTGAGTTATTGAGGAAGCGAAAACATAACTGAAATCCAGTTTCAAGCATTGTGAAGCTCATTCGGAACAGCTATCTGCTTTAATGCCGCCTCAACGACATCGCCAACGGTAATTTCCTCCATTGACGCTTTCTTGATGATTATATGTCGTTGGCGATGGGGATAAGGACCCGTCAAGATATGATTTGTAGGTCCAAACAAACCTACAATAGGCACTTCGGAAGCCACTGCAATATGAAAAACTCCACAGTCATGCGCAATGAATAAACTAGACAGTTTCATT
>DATHWE010000024.1:0-20364 GCA_035460905.1 Methylophilaceae bacterium
GCAAATGCAGCGCCTCCATGTACCTGGGCATTATGGACATGAAAGCCGCGAACGTAGATGCGGTCCAGCCGCAGCAAAGGGAAAACACTGGGAAAGCTGCGCGCCGGCTTGCCGTAACCATGTTCGAAAACTTCGCGTAGATTCAGACTGGCGGCCAGCGTCTGTCCGGCTTTCATGCGCCAGTCGTTGAAATCGCCGGCGATGATGAGCGGCGCATTCGGCGGCACCATGGCCTCGATACGTTCGCGCAGCCAGAACAGCTGCTTTCTGCGCCAACGCGCAAATAAACCCAGATGTACACAGATGCAATGCAAGTCCTGATCCCATCCGGGAATGCGTAGCTCGCAATGCAACAAGCCACGCTGCTCCGAGGAGTGTGCCGAGATGTCGATATTTTCCCATTTGACGATGGGAAACTTTGACAGCAAGGCATTGCCGTGATGGCCGGCGGGATAGACGGCATTCTTGCCATAGGCGAAATCGTGCCAGATAGAGTCGGCGAGGAATTCATGCTGGCTTTGAGTAGGCCAGAGCTTGAATCGCCGCTTGTGTGTGGAATGCGCGCCGAGAACCTCCTGCAGAAAAACGATGTCCGCCTGCAGGTGGCGAATCAGGTCGCGCTGCTCATGCAACACCAGACGTGCGTTGAAGCTGGTAACACCCTTATGGATGTTGAAGGTGGCAATGCGTAGCTGACGATGCATGATCCTCGATCAGGAAGATTCCAGCATCCGGTCCAACGCGAGTTTTGCCATCACGGTTTCTTGCGGGGAGACATGGATGCGATTGACTACATTGCCGTCGACCAGGTTTTCCAGGGTCCAGGCCAAATGCTGGGGGTCGATGCGCGCCATTGTGGAGCATTCGCAGACGATGGAAGACATGAAACGCACGATTTTCCCTTCCGGCTTCATGCGCTCGGCCAGTCGGTTGACCAGATTGAGTTCAGTGCCGACCAGCCAGCGCGTGCCGGGCGCGGACTCGGCCACCGTACGCAGGATGTATTCGGTGGAGCCGACGTAATCGGAAAGGTTGCAGACTTCGAAGCTGCATTCGGGGTGGGCGATGACCTTGCCGTCCGGATGCTCGTTGCGGAAGCGCAGGATGTCCTGCGGGCGGAACATCTGGTGTACGGAGCAGTGGCCCTTCCACAGCAGGACTTTCGCATCGTCGATCTGCGCCTTGGTGAGTCCACCTAGCGGCAGGTCGGGGTCCCATACGACCATCTTGTCCAGCGGGATACCCATCTTGTAGCCGGTCCAGCGGCCGAGGTGTTGGTCGGGGAAGAACAGCACTTTCTCGCGGCGTGCGAATGCCCATTCGGCAATCTTGCCGGCGTTGCTGGAGGTGCAGACGATACCGCCGTGTTCGCCGCAGAAGGCTTTCAGGTCGGCGGCGGAGTTGATGTAGGTGACTGGAGTGAACGTGGTATCGAAATCGTAGTGCTCGGACAATTCGCGACGGCAGCGTTCGACCTTGGATAGGTTGGCCATGTCAGCCATCGAGCAGCCGGCGGCCATGTCGGGCAGGATGGCGATCTGGTCCGGACGTGACAGGATGTCGGCGACTTCCGCCATAAAGTGCACGCCCAGAAAAACGATGAACTCCGCATTGGATTCGGCAGCGTAGCGCGATAGTTTGAGCGAGTCGCCGGTGAAGTCGGCATGGCGATACACGCCTTCCTGCTGGTAATGATGGCCGAGGATGACCAGGCGATCACCGAGCTTTTGCTTGGCCGCAATGATGCGCTGCTGCAGGTCGTCCTCCTGCGCAGCCTGGAATTTTTCGAATTTGATGGGCGCTGTTTGCATGGTAGCCAGAATGTAAAAGTTATCTAATCTTACAACGTTAAACCGTGACGCTCACCCAATGCGCGCAGTGCAAGCACATTGGTCCATGAAAAAACCCGCGTCGCCGCTTGGCGCCAGTCCACCCACTCGTAGTTAAGGTGTTCGTTCGGCGCGAGTGTGACCGGTAGCGCAGTAGGGAGTTCCAGCCCGAACACATGTTCGATGTTGTGCGTCACTCCCGGCGCATAACGATGACGCCAATGCATGAAAATCTCGTATTCATTGGACAGTTGCCAATCGACAAGATTGTATTGCTCCGCGTCCAGGCCGGTTTCTTCCTGCACTTCGCGAATCGCGGTTTCGCGCAGGCTTTCTTCGTCTTCGCGGCTGCCGGTGACCGATTGCCAATAGCCTGGCTTGTCTGCGCGCTCCAGAAGTAGCACCTCAAGCGCGGGCGTGTGTATCAAAACCAGCACCGAAATCGGCTGTTTATAAGCCACTAATCGCCCTCGAATGCACAAAGGGCATGCACCGCGTAACCGGCCTGTTCCAGGCGCTTGCGGCCGCCGACGTCCGGCAGGTCAATGACGAAACAGCATTCAACGACCTTGCCTCCGGCCTTTTCAATCAAGGTGGCTGCAGCCAGTGCGGTACCCCCGGTGGCGACCAGGTCATCCACCAGCAGAATCTTCTCGCCGAGCTGGATCGCGTCAGTATGTAGCTCGACGCGGTCGCTGCCGTATTCCAGTTCGTAATCATGACCGATCTTGTCGGCCGGCAGCTTACCCGGCTTGCGGATCGGCACAAAGCCAATACCCAACTCGAACGCCAGCGGTGCGCCGATAATGAAGCCGCGCGATTCGATGGCCGCGATCTTGTCGATCTTATGGCCCGCATAGCGGTTCACCAATTCGGTGATCATGATACGAAACCCGACCGGGTCCTTCAGCAGCGTGGTGATATCGCGAAACTGAATACCCGGTTTCGGGAAATGCGGAATAGTGCGTATGCGCGACTTGAGCGGCATGCGCAGCCTTTTATCCGGCGGCGTTTTGCTGGCGAACGCGAATATGCAGTTCGCGCAGTTGCTTCTCGTCGACCTCGTTCGGTGCCTTGGTCATCAGGCATTGCGCGCGCTGGGTCTTGGGAAAGGCGATCACGTCGCGGATCGATTCTGCGCCTGCCATCAGCGTCACCAGGCGATCCAAGCCGAAGGCCAGGCCGCCGTGCGGTGGCGCACCATATTGCAATGCGTCGAGCAGGAAGCCGAATTTCTCCTGCGCTTCTTCCTTGCTGATCTTGAGCGCGTCGAACACCTTGGACTGCACTTCCTGCTTGTGGATACGCACGGAGCCGCCACCCACTTCCCAGCCGTTCAGAACCATGTCGTAGGCCTTGGACAGGCAGTCGCCCGGATTGGTGGCCAGCATGTCTTCGTGGCCGTCCTTGGGGCTGGTGAACGGGTGATGCAACGCGACCCAGCGGTCGTTTTCTTCATCATGTTCGAACATCGGAAAATCCACCACCCACAGCGGCGCCCAGGCGCGACCGTCGACGTGACCCTTCTCATGGCCGACCTTGAGGCGCAGTGCGCCCAGCGCTTCGTTGACCACCTTGGCCTTGTCCGCGCCGAAGAAGATGATGTCGCCGGATTGCGCGCCCGTGAGTTCGATGATGGCCTTGAGCGAATCGACGTGCAGGTTCTTGACGATAGGCGATTGCAGGCCTGTTTCGTTCAGTTGCGATGCATCGTTGACCTTGATGTAAGCCAGGCCCTTGGCGCCATAGATCTTGACGAACTCGGTGTAGGCATCGATTTCGCCGCGGGAAATGGCTGAACCGTTAGGCACGCGCAGCGCAGCAACACGGCCGCCGACCATGTTGGCGGCACCGGAGAACACCTTGAAATCGACGGTCTTCATCACGTCGGTGAGTTCGGTGATTTCCAGCGTGACGCGCATGTCCGGCTTGTCGGAGCCGTAACGGTTCATCGCTTCGGAGAACGGCATGCGCGGGAATGGGTTGGGCAGGTCGATGTCCTGCACGCCCTTGAACATCTTGCGGATCATGTCTTCGACGATACTCATGATCTGCTCTTCGCCGAGGAAGGAGGTCTCGATATCGACCTGGGTGAATTCCGGCTGGCGGTCGGCGCGCAGGTCTTCGTCGCGGAAGCACTTGGTGATCTGGAAGTAGCGGTCGAAGCCGGAGACCATCAGCAGCTGCTTGAACAACTGCGGCGACTGCGGCAGCGCGAAGAACATGCCGTGGTGTACGCGGGACGGCACCAGGTAGTCGCGCGCGCCTTCAGGTGTGGAGCGTGTCAGCATCGGAGTTTCGACTTCGATGAAGCCATTGCTGTCGAGGTGGTCGCGCAATGTCTTGGCCACGCGGTAGCGCAGCATCATGTTCTTCTGCATCGCGGGGCGGCGCAGGTCGAGGTAGCGGTGTTCCAGACGCACGGTTTCGGACAGGTTGTCGTCGTCCAGCATGAAGGGCGGGGTCAGCGACGGATTGAGGATTTCAATCTCGCTCGCCAGCATTTCGACTTCGCCGGTCGGTATGTTCAGGTTGACCGTGCCTTCGGGGCGCGGGCGCACCTTGCAGGTGATCTTCAGCACAAATTCATTGCGTACGGTTTCGGCATTGGCAAACGCTTCCGGCGTATCCGGATCGATCACGATCTGCGACATGCCAGTGCGGTCGCGCAGGTCGATGAAGATCACACCGCCGTGGTCGCGACGGCGATGAGCCCAGCCGCACAGGGTTACGGTCTGGCCGATATGTTGGCTGTTGAGTTCGCCACAATAATGAGTACGCATAGGAATTCGAATCTGTTTTTAGGAATGAAGGGGTTAAATTAATCACCGGCGTAGGTGCTGGCGGGAGATCTCTCAGCCGGCACGACCACGCCCATGGAAATGATGTATTTCAGTGCTTCGTCCACGCTCATGTCGAGCTCAATGACTTCGCTGACCGGCATCATCAGAAAGAAGCCGGAAGTCGGGTTGGGCGTGGTGGGAACGTAAACGCTGACATGCTCGCCAGGCAGGTGGCGTGCCACTGTGCCCCCGGGGTGGCCAGTCTGGAAAGCGATCGTCCAGCTGCCGGCGCGCGGATACTGCACCAGCAGCGCCTTGCGGAATGCCTGTCCGGAGTCGGAAAACAGCGTGTCGGATACTTGCTTGACGCTATAGTAGATCGACTTCACCACCGGCACGCGTGCCAGGAGGGCTTCCCAGAATAACAGGATGCGTTTGCCGAAGAAATTGGTAGCGATCACGCCCGTAACGAGGACAATCAATACTGTCAGCAGGGCGCCGAGGCCGGGAATGGTATATCCCAACTGCGCTTCCGGACGCCAGGATGCCGGAAGCAGCAGCAGGCTGCTGTCCATGATGCCGATCAATGTGGCGAGCACCCAGATAGTGATAGCCAGCGGCACCAGCACCAGCAGGCCGGTAATCAGGTAACGTTTGAACATTTAGGCGTGTGGGCTAGTGGCAGGCGCAGCTGCCGCCGCACGGTGTCGAAGCGGGCGCGCTTTCTTCCTTGGGTTTGGACGTGTTGCCGCCCTTGAAGTCGCTGGCATACCAGCCGCTGCCCTTGAGTTGGAAGCCGGGGGCAGTCAATTGCTTGGAAAAGGTCGCGGCATGGCATTGCGGACACTCGGTGAGTGGGTCCGCACTCATTTTTTGCATGACGTCTTCCGCATGTCCGCATGCGGAGCAGCGATATGCATAAATCGGCATGATCAATAACTCCCTAAAAAAACAAAATTATACCTTAATCGGCAGCTGCTATTTAAATGTGGGTTAGTTGAGGGGTTTCAAGGGAGTTCTCACTTAATTCGCGGACTCTGCGTATAAGAAAAAGGAGCGAGCAGCTCCTTGGGCCAAGTGGGGAATAAGAAAACCCGGGAAACGGGTTCCCGGGTTTGAGCAAAGCAGCTCATTACTTGTTAAAGCGCTGTTTAACTCTCACTTCGCAAGCATCCTTGGCATCGCCGGCATAGCTGTCGCATTTCTTCATTTCGGCTTCATAAGTTACGTCCATCTTCTCTTCACGAGCATCCTTTCTGGCCTCGCTAATATCCTTACGAGCTTCATACGTTTCCTTCTTTGCTTCGACGTCTGCCAGTGCGCGGTCACGCTTTGCTTCGGCCTGGGTTACGCAAAGCGACTTGGCGTCGCCTTTCTGGTCGTCGCACCGCTCCTTGTCAACTTTGAATTCGGCCTTGGCATGTGTCTTCGCAGCGGCGATCCTTTCCTTGCCGGTATTCTTGTAAGCCGCTTCGAGTTCGGCCTGGGCGATATCTTCCTTGGCATCGGCTTCGGCGACGCATACATCGCGTTTGTTGCCCATGAGATTTTTGCACTTTGCCTTGTCGGCATCATGCGTTTTCTCGATATTGTCCTTTTGCAGCTTGTATTCTTCCTTGGTAATGGTTTGAGCATGGACTGGAGCCGCAAGCAGCATGCTTATCAGTCCCGGTATCAGCATTTTTTGAATGGTATTCATACGATATTCCTTTCGCGAATTGGACTCGCGTGTTGGTTAGATCCAGTTCTCGTTGCTGCAACGGTCATTGAACTGCTGCACCTGCTTTTCGGCTTCTTCCTTGGTGATTCCGTAGAGTTCCTGAATCTTGCCGGTGAGCATTTCCCGGTTACCCTGAATCTGGTCCATCTGGTCATCGGTCAGCTTGCCCCATTGCTGGTGCACTTTGCCCTTGACCTGTTTCCAGTTACCTTCGATTCGATCCCAGTTCATGATATTTCTCCTTTCTAAAAATAACGGCACACCCTTTGTTGTTGGTATGGTGCGGTGTGACACCATGGAGACATGGTATGGGTTCGCCTATTTGGGCACAGTCGGCCTGGGGCGGGACTTTTTATAAGAGGAGGCGAGGTGGTTTTGTAAGACTATGCTGGCAACCGAGGCTTAGCGGTTATTGCCGTCGAGCAATGTAATGGCTTCTTTTTCAATGGCCTCGATCGCTTCGTCGAAGTGCATCGATTTGTCGAAAAAGTATTTGACGCCAAGCGCTTGCGCGCGATGGCGGTAGATCACGTAGGCATGATTGGTCAGCACCATGGTGATAGGGGGCGGGTAGGGGAAATCTGGCTGCCTGAGATCCTGCAAAACATCGAAGCCGGTGCCGTGGGCAAGCTCGATATCGACGACAACCATATCGAAGCGGCGCGACCGCAGGGTTGCAATAGCTTCTGCGGATGAGGCGGCAAAGCCGTCGAAGCAGGCGACATCCGAACTGTCGAGCGCCTCCCTCAACGCTTCCCGAATGAGCGCCGAATCTTCCACCAGCATGACATGAATGCGTTCCCGCTCCATGACATCCGGCATATTTTGCATTTCAGCGGCCACTTTCCTGGGACGCACCTCGCGATGTGATAATCCGATAGCAGGCATGATCTATTAATAATAAATAGTTGAACGAGGTTGTGCTATCCGAAGCAGGACTACAAATTCCTGCATGCCTCTTCACGATGTCCTACTTGATCAACTCGTTCTTGATGGCGTAGTAAGTAAGATCGGCGTTAGTTTTCATATTCATTTTCTCCAGTATGCGGGCGCGGTAAGTGCTCACCGTCTTGACGCTGATAAAGAGCTCTTCACCGATTTCTGTGACGGATTTACCGGTCGCCAGCTTGAAAAAAACCTGGAACTCCCGGTCAGACAATGTTTCGTGCAGTAGCTTGTCCGAGGGCTGCATCAATTCGCTGGCCATCAGCTCTGCCAGTGCGGAGGAAATATAAAGCCGCCCGGCACAAATGGTGCGAATCGCCTTGATGATTTCATCCGGATCGGCGTCCTTGGAAAGATAGCCCTTGCAGCCACTGCGGATCAGGTTGAGCGCATATTGCTGCTCGGAGTACCCGCTCAGGATCAGGACGGGCAGATCCGGCGCGAAGCGCTTCAAATCATGCAAGGTATCGACGCCGTTCTTGTTGGGCATGGAAATATCCAGCACCACGATGTCGAACTGCTGTTTGCGTACTTTCTGGATCGCCTCGTTGCCGCTTGCCGCCTCGTCCTCGACGCGCATGTCGTTTTCCAGGTCGATAAGGTTGCGTAAGCCCGATCTGACGATGCTATGGTCATCCACCAGCAGAATCTTTTTCATGATGAATACCTATCGAGTATATGAACCGCAGGCGGGGTTCCGCTGCTTAAGTTATTGACGCTTGCTCCAGTCCGCAAGTTCGTCGGCATGTTCCTCTTCCTTGGCCAGGATGTCTTCCAGCAGGCGTCGCGTGGTCGGATCCTTGTCGCCGATGTAGCGGATCATTTCGCGGTAAGTGTCGATGGCAATGCGCTCCGCGATCAGATTTTCGCGGATCATTTCGTTAAGGCTGGTGCATGCGACATAGTCTGAGTGACTGCGCTCCGCCAATCCATGCGGCGAAAAATCAGGCGTACCGCCAAGCTGGACAATACGTCCAGCGATACGGTCAGCGTGATCTTGCTCGTCCTGCGCATGGACTGCGAATTCCGAAGCAATGGATTCGGAGCTCAGTCCAACCGCCGTGAAATGATGCATCTTGTAGCGCAAGACGCATACAAGCTCGGTGGCAAGCGCGTGATTGAGCAATTCGACCACCTCTTCGACATCGCCTTGATAACTGGAAGTATGTGCACCCTCCAGCACATCCTTGCGAGCATTCTCACGGATGGCAGAAATATCGATTTGAAAGTGGTCACCTGACGCGGTTGGCACTGGGGAGGTCGTAGTCGTGGCAAGTTCGGTTTCCATCTTATCGCTCCAATTGATGTCCACGGCAAAGCGCAACGCCCTGAATGCGCTGCGCTTCCCCTTGGCTATTACAGTTATCGAGCTTGATTTGAATCTGGCGGCGTCGAACGGTGCATCAACCAATAGGTGATCAGTGCTCCGGCGCCGGCGGCAACAAACAGGCTGGACATTGGGTGTTCGTACACGGTTTCGCGCGTACGAAGCTTGGTGGTGCTGAGTGCGCTGGATAGTTCGCCTTCGCGGCCTTCGGCCCAGGACGCCACTTTCCTGCTGACGTTATCCAGGCTTTGACGCACTTGCTGGCGAATCTCATAGGTAGTTTCCGGCCGGAGTAAATCGTAAACCTTGCCTAGTAGCAGTTCGACTTCCGACTTTATTTCGGTTCCTTCCTGGCCGACGCGATCGCTCACGTTGCCCAGGGTGTCTCTGGTTTCAGTTGAAATATCGGAAGCGGTTGCCTTGGCGCGGGCGGCGATGTCGTCCGCAACCTCCTGCGCGCCTTCTTTAATTTCCTGCACTTTTGAACTTAGCATGATGAAATTTCCTCTTATGAACTTGAATGTCCTTGAAACTTTTCAATGATTTCGGACCTCGCGAACGCTATTTAAATACACCTATCAATATTGAAACGATCGTGATGACCAAAAAGACAAAGAACAGAATCTTGGCAATTTCCGCTGCGCCTGCAGCAATGCCGCTAAACCCGAAGAAGGCGGCAATCAGGGCGATCACAAAGAAAACAACGGTGTAATAAAGCATGGTGTCCACCTTTCTGTATGGAGGTGCTTGAGCTAACACCCATGGAATCACTATAAACATCGAAGGTGGCTGTATTTAGCGGTTGTTAGATGAATAACAAGTAAGAAAACACTGACAGGGGCAGTACTCCGGGTCGCAGAAGGGACCAGCATGAAGCTTTACTATTGGTGCCGGGAAGCCGTACGAAGCGTCGGGTTGCGGTTGATACTGGTATTGGCGGGATATGTCCTGCTTTCGATGTTGGCGATAGCACTCACCGATGCATGGATGGGGGCGTTGGTAAGACAGAACGACTACCTCACCAATACCCGCGAAACGATTACGCTGCTCAATGAATTGCGCACTCGCATGCATGAAGCGGAAAGTGCGCAGCGCGGTTATCTCATCAGCCTCCAGAACAAGTATGTCCCCGTAGACGAAAAAGCCATCGAGCCACAGGTGAATAGTGCTCAGCAAACTATGCGTGCACTGGAAAAGCATGTGGATTCCAGCGGAGAACCCGAGCACCGATATGCGGAACTGCTGAAGGGAATCGCATCCGATGTAGAAGGCAAATCCACCGAGTTGCAGATGTCCGTGACGCTGGCGCATAAAGGCAATATGGAGGGCTCCATGCAAATGGTGAACGCCGAAGAAAGTCGCGAGCGGATGAGCCAATTCATGCAGAAGACCCAGGTCTTTATGGACAGCCTGAACAAAGACGTCGCAGCCATGCTCAAAAAGCGCGCCAATATCATGGCTGCCGGGCGCTTCTCGGTCGCGGCGAGCATATTGCTGGTGTTGGTGCTGCTCGTGTTGTCGGTCAAGAAGCTGGTTGAGGAGATTGTGGATCGCGACCGTCTCAGTAAAAAGCTGGAAACCGATGTCGTCAATTTTGAGCAGAAGCTCGAAGAACGCACCAGTATGCTCAAAACCCTGGCCGTGGACTACCAGTACGATGTCGAGCGGGAACGCAGAAAGCTGGCGCGCGAGCTGCACGACGAAATGGGCTCCATCCTCACCGCGACCAAAATGGATATTTCCTGGGTGTTGCGCAAAATCAAGGATGCGTCGCCCGATGCGAGCGAAAAGCTGAGCCGAACCTTACGATATCTGGATCAGGGCATCGAACTCAAACGTCGGGTGGTGCAGGACCTTCACCCGTCCCTGCTGACTACGTTTGGCCTGATCCCTGCGCTCAAGGCGCTGATCGAGTCGGCTGCGGACCGCAATCAATGGGAGCTCGACATGGAGCTGCCGGACGAAAACACGCATATCAGCGAAGCCTTGGGGCTGATCGCCTATCGCGTGGTTCAGGAAACCCTGACCAATGCCACCAAATACGCACAGGCGACCAAGGTCTCGGTGCATCTTCAAGTGGATGATCGTTATCTCAAGCTCGAAATCGCGGATAACGGGAAGGGTATGGATTTAACCCAAGGCTACGAAGTCACGCATGGGCTGAAGGGTATGCAGCATCGCGTGATAGCGATCGGGGGAAAAATGCAGATCGACAGCGAACCCGGCAAGGGTATGTTCACCCTTGCCCTGATTCCACTGAATGCCGCTCCCGAGTCCCGATCGGTGAGTGCGACCGATTAGGCGGGGAATATAAGAGTTAGTCTTTCTGGACTTCTTCAGCCTTGTTTTCCAGCTTTTCGCCGCCCGTTTGAATGTCCTGGCCGGCACCTTTCATCGTATTACAAGCGGTCAGGAAAACGACGGACATCAGACCCAACATGAGAGCGAGGCGCTTTAGCATTTTCGATTCTCCATTCACTTTGAAAAGACGTCCGGTAGCGAGTACATGCTTCGGACACATGGATCCAGTGTATGAATAAAAACACTCAATCGCTGCTGGCCGATAGCCGAAAAACGTGTCAGTTAAATCTGACAAATTATCTGAGTCTTAGTTCGAAACAACTACGCGATAAGCCGTATTGGTGCCGGCTGGTGGATGGGGGAGCGCCTCGAAAGTAATTCCCGGCATTCCATTGCATTCTGTATGGAATGCGCCTGTCACCAAGGTCTCGCCGGACTGGGCGAGATCCTCGCCGAGGCGGCTGGCGGCATTCACTTCGGCGCCGAATACGTCGGTATCGCCGATGCGCAACATGCGGCCATATCCCAGGCCGATGCAAAGCAGCACCTTTTCCTCGTCCAGGCGATTGAAGTTGTAGTCGTTCACCGTCTGTTGCATGGCTAGTGCACACTGCAGACATTTATGGGCGTTGCGGAAAATCGCCAGAAAGGAATCTCCTTCCACTTTCAGCACGAAACCATCGTGATTGTCGATGACGGGAATCAGGAGGCGTTCTGACTCATGAATGGTCTGCAGAAAATGGATGATGCCGAACTCCACCACGCGGCGCGAAAAACCGGAGAGGTCGGTAAACATCACGCACCAGTCTTCGCCGAACAAATCCCAGATGCGCTCGTCTATGCGTTGCTTGTCGGCGCCCGGTTGCAAGCGTTCCTGTATCAAACGCGTCAAGCGCTCTTCGGAGCGGCGGGTATTGAGCGGGTCGTGGCGGGCCATGGGCGTTCTCGTCAGGTGGGATGGCTAATGGGTGTACATGCACTACGATTTTATCGTAAAACTTTTCAGGCTCGATTCGTGCCGCCTTTGGTTGGGCGGCCGGTGCAAATAAATACGGCCGCAAATGCGGCCGTATTCGGTATTTCAGTTCTTATCGTACTCAAAAAGGAATGTCGTCTTCGAAATCGTCGAAGCCGGAACCGCCGCCAGCCGGTTTGGCGGTTCCGCCGGAGGACGGTTCGCGTGCGGGCTGCTGACGGGGCGCTTGAGACATGTCGTCACCGTCGTCCATGACTTCGAAAGCGTTCCCGCCGCCGGCGCGTCCGCCCAGCATTTGCATGCGGTCGGCAACCACCTCGGTGGTGTTGCGCTCATGGCCTTCCTTGTCGGTCCATTTGCGCGTCTGCAGGCGGCCCTCGATATAAACCGATGAACCCTTCTTCAGATACTGGCCGGCGATTTCAGCCTGTTTGCCGAACATCGAAATGCGATGCCATTCGGTACGTTCCTGGCGTTGGCCGCTTTTGTCTTTCCAGGTATCCGTGGTGGCAATGCTGAACGATGCCAGCGCATCGCCCGAAGGCATGTAGCGCATTTCCGGATCGCGTCCCAGATTCCCGACCAGAATTACCTTGTTCACCGATGCCATTTCATTCTCCCTTTCCAATTAATTGCAACGCTGCTTCTTCGTCCCAGGCATGCATGTCCACCTTGAGCAATGCCACACCTTCGTCCGCCAGCACCACGGCTTCGCGTACGCCCTGCAAAAGCAGCAGGCGGTCGGCAAGCTTCTGTCCATCCTCCGCCGTCATTTCCGGCAGGTGGAACATGCGGCTTTTGACGGCGGGCGGCGCTTTCATGCTGGCCGCAAAAAGCAGCCACAGCGCGATCAGCACGCTGCAAAACACGAAGACTGCAGCATAGCCATACACATGCGACAGCCAGCCGCCAACAGCGCCTCCGAGGAAGATGCCGAGCGATTGCGAAGTATTATACACACCCATCGCGGTCCCTTTGGAGGCGGCGGGCGCGACCTTGGAGATGATGGAAGGCAAGCTGGCTTCGAGGACATTGAATGCAATGAAATAAGCCGTCAGCGAGGTGACGATACCCCAGAACTGGTTGATCGAAGAGGCGAAAAGCAATTGCGCCCCGAACATCAGCGCGATGGCAGCCACGAACACGTTTTTCAGTTTGGCCTTTTTTTCGCCGTAGATAATCGCCGGCACCATGCACACGAAGGAGATGCCCATGATCGGCAAATAAACCTGCCAGTGATGGTTGGCATCCAGCCCGCCGGTCTTGATCAGCGCGAACGGCACCACGACAAACATCGCCATCTGTGCCGCGTGCAATGCGAAAATTCCGAAGTTGAGGCGCAGCAACTGACGATTTTTTAGCACTTCACGCAGTTTTGATGTCGAGGCTTCCGCATCGGAATGGAACCGGCTCACCTGCGGGTCCGGAACGACGAAGCGCACAACCAGCATCGCCAGCAGGGTGAGAGTGCCGGTAAGGGCGAAAATTCCTGGCACGCCTATCCATTGGTTGAGCGCGGGGCCGGCCACCAGCGAGAAGGCAAACGTCACGCCTATGGTGCCGCCTATCATTGCCATCGCCTTGGTGCGGTGCTCTTCCCGCGTCAGGTCGGCTACCAGCGCGGTGACGGCGGCCGAAACCGCGCCGGCGCCCTGTACGGCACGGCCGACGATGGTCATTTCGATGGTCTGCGCCAGCGCGGCGACGAGGCTGCCCAAGGCGAATATCGCCAAGCCGAAATAGATAACGCGCTTGCGTCCATAGCGGTCCGAAGCCATGCCGAAAGGCAGTTGGAAAACAGCCTGCGTCAAACCATAAGCGCCCAGCGCGAGTCCGATCATCAAATGACTGGCGCCGCCAGGCAGGCCTTCTGCATAAATCGCGAAAATCGGCAGAATGAGGAACATTCCCAGCATGCGCAGGCCATAAATGGAGGCCAGGCTCAGGCTCGCGCGCAGTTCGATTGTGGTCATGCGTTCCGTAGGGGGCATTGGAAAAATGATTGAGGTATCAGGTAAAAATTGCGTATATTAACAGGTTGACCCACTCTCGAGACAGCATGGATACCATACGCATCCGCGGCGCGCGTACGCATAACCTCAAAAACGTTTCGCTCGATTTGCCGCGCAACAAGATGATCGTGATTACCGGCCTTTCAGGTTCAGGTAAATCCTCACTCGCTTTCGATACCCTGTACGCGGAAGGCCAGCGCCGCTACGTGGAATCGCTTTCCGCATACGCCCGGCAATTCCTCGCGCGCATGGACAAGCCCGATGTCGACCTGATCGAGGGCCTCAGCCCCGCGATTTCCATCGAGCAGAAATCGACTTCGCACAATCCGCGATCCACTGTCGGTACCGTTACCGAAATCCACGACTATTTGCGGCTGTTGTACGCCCGCGCCGGCGATCCGGAATGCCCTGAGCACGGCATCAAGCTGGAGGCGCAAACCGTATCGCAGATGGTTGATCACGTGCTGGCGCTGCCCGAAGACACCAAGCTGATGATCCTGGCGCCGGTGGTTTCCAACCGTAAGGGCGAGCAGCTCGACCTGTTTGACGAAATGCGCGCACAGGGTTTCGTGCGGGTGCGCGTCGACGGTGAAATTTACGAAATCGACGCCGTGCCGAAGCTGGCCAAGACCACCAAACACAACGTCGATATTGTGGTGGACCGGCTCAAGGTGCGTCCCGACATGAAGCAGCGACTCGCGGAATCTTTCGAAACCGCGCTGCGGTTGGCGGAAGGAAGAGCGCTCGCGTTCGAAATGGATTCCGGCCAGGAACACCTGTTTTCTGCCAAGTTCGCCTGCCCGATGTGCAATTACGCACTGGCCGAACTTGAGCCGCGCCTGTTCTCGTTCAACAATCCAATGGGCGCCTGCCCAAAATGCGACGGATTGGGCAATATCAGCTTTTTCGATCCCAAGCGCGTCGTCGCCTTCCCGCATCTGTCGTTGGCTGCAGGTGCGATCAAGGGCTGGGACCGCCGCAATCAATTCTATTTCCAGATGCTGCAAAGCCTGGCCGAGCATTACAAATTTGACCTCGATACGACATTCGAGAACCTGTCGCCGGAAATCCAGGAAATCGCACTGCACGGCAGCGGCAAGGAAAGCATCTCTTTCCGCTACATGAACGAGCGCGGCGCCTTCTACCAGAAGAGCCATCCCTTCGAAGGCATTTTGCATAACCTTGAGCGCCGCTACCGTGAAACCGACTCCGTCATGGTGCGCGAGGAACTGGCCAAATACCTGAACGGCTGCCCTTGCCCCGAGTGCGGCGGTACGCGCTTGCGCAAGGAGGCGCGCCATGTGCGCGTCGGCGGCAGCAATATCCACCAGATTTGTGAAATGCCGTTGCGCCAGACGCTGGTGTTTTTCGAGGCACTCAAGCTGAGCGGGCAGAAGCTGGCGATCGCCGACAAGATCGTGCATGAGATCGGCAGCCGCCTGCGTTTTTTGACCAACGTAGGTCTGGATTACCTGTCGCTGTCGCGTTCCGCGGAAACGCTTTCCGGTGGCGAAGCGCAGCGCATACGTCTGGCCAGCCAGATCGGCTCCGGCCTGACCGGCGTGATGTACGTGCTGGACGAGCCTTCCATCGGCTTGCATCAACGCGACAATGATCGTCTCTTGGAAACCTTGTTCCGTCTGCGCGATATCGGCAACAGCGTGATCGTGGTCGAGCACGATCAGGATGCCATCCTGTCCGCCGACTACGTGGTGGATATCGGCCCGGGCGCGGGCGAGCATGGCGGACGCATTATTGCCGAAGGCACGCCGGAGCAAATCAAGCAGAATCCCGATTCGCTGACTGGCCAATACCTGAGCGGAAGCAAATTCATCGAGGTGCCGAAAAACCGTCACCAGCCTGACACCAAGCGCATGCTCAAGCTTTCGCATGCCGAAGGCAATAACCTGAAGAAGGTGACGCTTGATCTACCGGTCGGCCTGCTGACCTGCGTTACTGGCGTTTCCGGCTCAGGCAAGTCCACGCTGGTTAACGATACGCTGTATCGCGTTGTCGCGCGCCATTTGTATGGAAGCTCCACCGAGCCCGCCCAGTACGAAGCCATTGAGGGGCTGGAATTCTTCGACAAGGTGGTCGATGTGGACCAGAGCCCCATCGGACGTACGCCGCGCTCTAATCCGGCTACATATACCGGTCTTTTCACGCCGATTCGCGAACTCTTTGCCGGCGTGCCGGAGTCACGTGCGCGCGGCTATGGCCCCGGCCGTTATTCTTTCAACGTGAAGGGTGGCCGTTGCGAAGCCTGTCAGGGCGATGGCGTGATCCGCGTCGAAATGCACTTCCTTCCGGATATCTATGTGCCTTGCGACGTATGCAAGGGGCACCGGTACAATCGCGAAACGCTGGAAATCCATTACAAGGGCAAGAATATCCGCGAAGTGCTTGAAATGACCGTAGAGCAGGCCAACGAATTCTTCCATGCGGTGCCCGTGGTACAGCGCAAACTGCAGACACTGCTCGACGTCGGCCTGGGTTACATCACGCTAGGCCAATCGGCGACCACGTTATCCGGCGGTGAAGCGCAACGCGTCAAGCTGGCGCTGGAGCTTTCGAAGCGGGATACCGGCCGCACGCTATATATTCTGGATGAGCCGACCACCGGTTTGCATTTCGCCGACATCCAGCTGCTGCTGAACGTGCTGCATCGCTTGCGCGATCACGGCAACACCGTGGTCGTGATCGAACACAATCTCGACGTCATCAAGACGGCCGACTGGCTCATCGACATGGGGCCCGAAGGTGGGGACGGCGGTGGAACGATCGTGGCCGAAGGTTCGCCGGAAAGTGTGGCGGAGAACCCGCGTAGTCACACCGGGAAGTATCTCAAGCCGATGCTCTGATCCTGACCGGCTGTGCTCCGGATAGGGTCGCGGGTATTACGGGAGTTCTGCCAGCGGCATTCTTGCGGCGATGGTGGCAGTTCTGCGAGCAAGCCCGCGCGCATTGCGGTGCGTGTCGTAGTAGCGCGGGTTGGGGATCATGGCAGCGAGCCTGGCGGCTTGCCATGCGCTCAGGTTGGCGGCGCCGGTCTTGTAGTAATGACGCGCTGCCGCTTCTGCGCCGAACACGCCATTGCCCCACTCGATCACGTTAAGATAGATTTCCAGGATGCGGCGTTTGCTCATCATTTTTTCGAGCATCAGTGTAATCACGGCTTCCTGCAGTTTGCGCCATGGCGTACGCTTGGTGGAAAGGAAGAGGTTTTTGGCGAGTTGCTGGCTGATTGTGGAGCCGCCGGCGACTACGCGTCCTTTTCTCATGTTTTTCTCATAGGCCTTCTGGATTCCATCCCAATCGAAACCCTCGTGCATGACGAATTTTGAATCCTCGGCCACTACCACTGCACGTTTGAGGTTATTGGAGATGCGCTTGTAGGGTATCCATTTATGGCGCAGTTTCGCTTCCGGATTCTTTTCCTGCATGACCTCCAGGCGGTCTTCCATGAACGCGCTGGAACCGGGGTTGTGGTTGACCCACCAGCAGATGCTTAGAAATATCCATAGCTGATAGACCAGCACGAGAACGACGAACGCGAGCAGCCCGCGCCAAAGGAATCCACGCCAGGTCATAGATGAGCTATTGGCGCAGTTTATCGATGACTGGGCGTGTGTCGGGTCGGACGTCGCGCCAGAGGTAGAACGATTCGGCCGCCTGCTCGACCAGCATGCCCAGGCCGTCGGCTACCTGGGCGCCTTCTTGCCGCGCGAATTGCATGAAAGGCGTTTCGCGGCCATACATCATGTCGTAGGCCAGGGCGTCGGCAGCAAAAATACCCGATGGGATCGGCAGGGCGCTATCGGTGAGGCCTGCCGAGGTGGCGTTGATAATGATATCGAAGGATAGCCCTGCAAGGGATTCGTATGTCTGGGCCGAGACAGTACGATTGAGTACGTCGCGTTGCTCGACTTTCCTTTGCATTCCAAGTGCACGATCCAGCGTGCGGTTGGCGATGACCAGCAGCGCAGGTTCCTGATCCAGCAGCGGGTAGAGGACTCCTTGCGCCGCGCCGCCCGCGCCCAGTAAAAGGACGCGTTTTCTTTCGATGGCAATGCCAAGATTGTTCTGGATGTCGCGCACCAGCCCGGTTCCGTCGGTATTGTCGCCGATGATGCGTTCCTGCTCGAATTTGAGTGTATTGACCGCTTCTGCACTGCGAGCCCTTGAGGTCAGCGTGGTCGTCAACTGAAATGCTTCCAGTTTGAACGGTACCGTAACATTAAGTCCCTTGCCGCCTTCATCGCGGAAACTCAGCGCAGTGTCACGAAAGGCATCCAGTGGGGATAGAATTCGCCCATATTCGAGATCCTGCCCGGTCTGGCGGGCGAATTCCATGTGGATTACAGGCGACTTGCTGTGCTCCACGGGGTTGCCGATAACAGCATAGCGGTCCATCGCGGGTCAGTTGGTCCAGGGCAAACCGGCTGTTTTCCAGCCGTTGATTTTTCCGCGCTGGCCGGTGGCGGCATCGGTGGCGCCTTCGAAGCCTTCGAGCACGTTGTAGCAGTTGGTGTAGCCAGCCTGGGTGGCAGTAGCCGCTGCGTTATGCGAACGCCCTCCCGTCCGGCAGATGAACATCACCAGCGCTTCACGATCTATTTGCTGGGCAAGTTGTGCGAGGAAATCGGGATTGGGCCGCATGTCCGGGTAAAACGCCCATTCGATATGAGTTGCACCCGGGATCCGGCCGACCAGTTCGAGTTCCGGACGGCTACGCACATCGACCAGTTGGGCTTGTGTGACGGCTTCGCGCAATTTTTGCGCTTCCGAAGGCAGCAAGGCGCCGGCATAGGGCAGGCTGTTTTCACGCGCGCGCTGCTGAGCCTGGTCTAAAATTTCATTGAGTGTTCCCATGAGAACTCTCCGAAGTGTTGAATATCTCTGGATTATAAAACGTTTTCTGATGACACGGGCTTTGCACTAAAATAGTGCATTGGAATCTTTGTCTGCACACTGATGGTGCGCGGAATTTTGATTCTCTTTTCTAACCTTATGTGTGAAAATGAGAATTTGCTTTCTATTATTGGCATGCTTAGTGCTTAACAAGCGTGTCCATATTTTTGTTTAATTTGTTTGTGCCTTTATTTTAGGGAGATTGAAATGGCGGTCGCCGACGTAATGAAACTGGTCAAGGAAAACGAAATCAAGTTCGTTGATTTCCGTTTTACCGATACTCGCGGCAAGGAACAACACGTAACCGTGCCGGTTTCTGCATTCAACGAGGAAAAATTCACGGAAGGCCATGCATTCGACGGTTCTTCCATCGCCGGCTGGAAGGGTATCCAGGCATCTGACATGCTGCTGATCCCGGATCCGGATACTGCCAACATCGATCCTTTCATGGACGAACCCACCCTGCTGCTGACCTGCGACGTGATCGAGCCGTCTGAAGGCAAGGGTTATGACCGTGATCCCCGCTCCATCGCCAAGCGTGCCGAAGCCTATCTCAAGTCTTCCGGTATCGGTGACGTAGCCTACTTCGGTCCGGAACCCGAATTCTTCATTTTCGACTCCGTCAACTGGTCCGTCGATATGTCCGGCAGCATGTGCAAGATCCACTCCGAAGAAGCCGCATGGGTTTCTGGTGACAAGTTCGAAGGCGGCAACATCGGCCACCGTCCGACCGTCAAGGGCGGCTATTTCCCGGTTCCCCCGGTCGACTCCTTCCAGGACGTTCGCTCCGCGATGTGTCTGGCGCTGGAAGAAATGGGCGTGCCCGTTGAAGTGCATCACCACGAAGTGGCGACTGCCGGCCAGTGCGAAATCGGCACCATGTTCTCCTCGCTGACCAAGCGCGCAGACTGGACCCAGATCCTCAAGTACGTTGTGCATAACGTTGCTCATCAGTACGGCAAGACTGCGACTTTCATGCCCAAGCCTATCGTTGGCGACAACGGTTCCGGCATGCACGTGCACCAGTCCATCTGGAAGGACGGCAAGAATCTGTTCGCAGGCAACGGCTACGCCGGTCTGTCCGAGTTTGCTCTGTACTACATCGGCGGTATCATCAAGCACGCCCGCGCACTGAACGCGATCACCAACCCGCTGACTAACTCCTACAAGCGTCTGGTCCCGGGCTTCGAAGCTCCGGTCAAGCTGGCTTACTCCGCTCGCAACCGCTCCGCTTCCATCCGCGTTCCGTACGTGCAATCCGACAAGGCTCGTCGTATCGAAGTGCGCTTCCCGGATCCGGGTGCTAACCCGTACCTGGCCTTCACCGCACTGATGATGGCAGGTCTGGACGGCGTTCAGAACAAGATTCATCCTGGCGACCCGGCAGACAAGAATCTGTACGACCTGCCGCCGGAAGAGGATGCCAAGATCCCAACCGTGTGCTCCAGCCTCGAACAGGCACTGGAATACCTGGATAACGATCGCGAGTTCCTGACCCGCGGTGGCGTGTTCTCCAACGACATGATCGATGCCTACATTGACCTGAAGATGGAAGAAGTC
>DATHWE010000025.1:0-31641 GCA_035460905.1 Methylophilaceae bacterium
TGCTCGGACAGTACCTGCAAGGTGTCCAGCAATCCCTGGAATGCGGTGGGTGTGAATATCGGCCGGTCCTTCAATTCCGCCAGCCCCGCCTGCAGCGTGAGCAGGCTGCCGACCAGGTTGCCGCTGTCCACCGACGAGACATACTGCGGATGCAGCGGTTGCAGCGTGCGGGTGTCGTACCAGTTGTAGAAATGGCCGCGGTAGCGTTCCAGTTTCTCCATCGTCTCCAGCGTATTCTTGGTCAGCCGCAGCAGTTCGCCTGCGGGAATAAAGCCGAAATCGTAGGCGGCGAGATTTGCCAGCAGCCCCATGCCTATATTGGTAGGCGAGGTGCGTGAGGCAATTGCCGGCGCCGGATATTCCTGGAAGTTATCCGGCGGCAGCCAGTTATCTTCGGGGCTGACGAATTCCGCAAAAAACCGCCAGGTGCGGCGGGCCGCCGCGCGCAGAAAAGTCCGCTGATCGGCGGTCAGGTCCGGCGCCGGCACAATCAGCGGCTTGCTGATCCACCAGCCGACGACGGGCGAAGCCAGCCATAACAACAACAAAGGCGTGCTGGACGGCAGCAGTTCCGGCCGGTAGAGCCACAAGGCGATGGCCAGCGCTACCGCGGCCATCGGCCCGATCCACATTTCCACGAAAAATCCGCCCAGCGTCCGGCGTGCGTTGCGTATGCCATAGCACTGCAATTGCCAGAGCAGCAACCCACGTCTGGTGAACAGCATGCGTACCCCGGAACGCAGGATCGCATCCAGGCTGACCAGCGTTTCGTAAGGCAACATGACCAGGGTGAGCAGCGCCAACAGCAATGGCCGCACGGCAGACTTGGCGGTCAGCACCAGATGGGTCGTCCAGTTGCGCTGTGTGGGCTTGCGCATGAGCTCAATTGCATTGGACAGCGCCACCGGCAGCAGAACCACGCCCGCTACCACCAGTGCCCAGAACCAGGCCGGGCCGGGAGCGAACAGCCAGCCGCCGGCCAGCACGAAGAGCAAGGCCGGCGGTACGAGGCTGCGCCTCAGGTTGTCGAATATTTTCCAGCGCGATAGCGCGGAAAGCGGGTTCGGCTGCCTTTCTGTCCTCCCCCCGTCAGGGCCTGTGTTGCCTGGCACGCGTGCGCGCAGCCAGCCGGAAATCTGCCAGTCGCCGCGTATCCAGCGATGCCGGCGGCTGGCTTCGAGCGCATAACTGGCGGGGTGCTCCTCGATCAGGTCGACATCGGTGACCAGGGCTGAGCGCGCGTAGCCGCCTTCCAGCAAATCGTGGCTGAGGATGAGGTTTTCCGGGAAGCGCCCGTCGACGGCCTGGCGAAAGGCATCCACGTCGTAGATGCCCTTGCCGATGAACGAGCCTTCGCCGAATACGTCCTGATAAACATCCGAGACTTCGCGCGTGTAGGGGTCGATGCCCGATTCGCCGGCGAACAGCTGGGTAAAGCGCGACTTGCCGGCGCTGGTGAGGCTGATCGAAGCGCGCGGCTGCAGGATGGCATAACCCTCGGTAATGCGTCCGAGCGCGGCATCGTAGCGTGGCCGGTTGAGGGGGTGGGCAAGATTGCCGATCAGCTTGTTGGCCGCATCGCGCGGCAATTGCGTATCGGTATCCAGGGTGATGACGTACTTGATCGCGCCCAGGAATGCGAGGTCGCCGACGATTTCGGCGAATGCGGACCGGTCGCCGCCACGCAGCAACGCGTTGAACTGTTCCAGCTTGCCGCGTTTGCGCTCCCAGCCCATCCATACCCGCTCGACCGGGTTCCACACCCGTGGCCGGTGGAACAAATAAAAAATACTCGGACGGTCGTCCTGATAGGTGGCATTCAGTTCCTGCACGGCGGCATGCGCGTAGGCAAGCAGGGCGGCGTCGCCCGGTTGCGTACGTTCCGGTGCATCCGGGAAATCCGTGAGCAGGGCAAAGAGCAGGTTGGGGTCGCGATTGCCGAGATAGCGGATCTCCAGGGCTTCGAGCAGGTCATCCACGTCTTGCGTGGACCCCAGCAAGGTGGGAACCACCACCATGGTGCGATGGCTGTCCGGAATTCCCTTGGAAAAATCCAGCCGCGGCAGCGCGCGCGGCTTCAGGGTGAGCGTGACCACCAGGTTCGCCAGCGCGACGGCCAGCGCCGAGGTGCCGATGAGAAGGGCCAGCGCCATCAACCAGTAGCGCCAGTCATCCGCCGCGAATCCGCCGAACGGAGCCAGCGCGGCCCAGGTCGAGAGTGCGGTGAGCAACAGGATGGGGCCGAGATAGAGCGGCAGCAGGTAAGCCTGGCTTGCCTGGCAGATGCGCGCCCTCCACGACAGGTGGCAGCCGACCATCTGTTCGAGGCTTTGCCGTCCGCGGTCGACCAGGTAATAGCCGACATGCGCGGCGCGGTCATCGGCGCCGGATCGCTCTGCCGACGCTCGCGCCAGGGCAACGGCTTCCTGAGAGACAAGCAATTCCGCGCAGGCGCCGTCCCGTGCCATGTCTTCGATGGCATGCCGGTACCGGTCGCGCGTGGCGAAGTCCTGGGCGGCGTACATGCCGCTCGGGTCTTCTTTCAAGGTCTGTTCGACTACGCTGAGCGATTCGACATAGTTGCGCCAGTCCATGATGCCGATAAAGCGCAGGCTGCCGATGCTGTTGGCGATGGAGATCTGGTTGGCCGCGGCGGTGCGTCCGGCCGCTTCCGATAACTGGGTGGCGGTGACGCCCTGATCAAGCAGCTTATGTTCGACCCAGGTTTGCACGAAGGCCATCGCGGGCCCCTGCGCCTGGAGCCGTTCGTAGAATTCCTCGACAAACGGTGCGGTCAGCGGCACATCGGCATTGGCAAATTCTGCCAGCAACTGGATAAGCTGCTTGGGTTCCTTCTCTGCCGCCGCCAGCATGCGGTCTGCCCAGGTCACGGCGGTATCGAGCTCCTGCCGTCGATGGGCGATGCGCAAGGCGACGCGACGGAGATTTTCCAGCAGCGCCAGTTGCAGCATGATGGGGAAAGCCCACAACTCGCCCAGCTTGAGCGGCTCGGCGGTCTGGTAGGCGGCGACAAATTGGGTGGCGTTGTCGCTGTCGACGCGGCCGTCCATGTGCGAAATCAGTTCCAGCGCCAGGTCGTAGATGCGGGGGTATCCGGCCGAGGGGCCATTGGTCAGTCGCGGCAGCTGGCGGCTGTAGCCGCGCGGCAAGTGGCGGCGTGCCAGGCTGACCTGCTGCTCGATGAGATAGAAGTTGTCGAGCAGCCAGGCTTCCGCCGGCACGATTCGTTGCCCCGGTGTGGCTGCGGCGGTGACCACGTCATAGGCCGCCAGCAGCACGCGTGCATTGTCCGTCAGTCGGGGGAGCAGGCGATCGGGTCCCGGTCGCGGATCGATATGATGCTGGCCGGCCAGGGTAACCGCGTGGCGTTTCAGTTGTTCGATGCTTAACAGCTCCGAGCGCAGCAGCTCGGTGTCCTGCCGGCTACGCAGCACATTGCGGCTGCGCGTCGGGAATCTAAACTCTATGATGGGCATGACGTTTCCTTGCTCGAACTTATTGTTAGTCAGCGCCGTACCGGTTCCCACCGGTTCAACTACGTTTGATCCTGGCTGAGGTGCATCAGCCCATTTAAATGAATGAGACCAATCTCTGGGCAGAATATTCGCGGAATTTCAACGTCCACGATCCGCCCTCGACTGGTCAGTGGTGCAAGGCCCCCAGGAATCCGGATGCCGGCATTGTTCAGTCGACAGCTCATTAGAATGCGCCCTAAACCGGGCTATGTCTGTGCGGTGACACATATATATCCTGTCGCGCCGACGGCTGCCTTACGTGTGGTAGCGTACAGACGGTGGCCGGCTCCTGCAGTAAGTTGGCTTCAATGTCATTGAACCGTCCGCAATCTTCGACAGCAGGATCAGCATTAGCTGATGCTTCGTGCCGCCCGTAAGGCTTACCCGACTATCACAGGAGCGCACGCTTGCCATCCACTCAACCTATCTCCTTCACCAATCGGCTGCTGGCCGATCTTCCCGGGGAAGATCTCGAAAGGGTTATGGCGGATTGCGAACCGGTTGAACTTGGTTTTGCCCAGGTACTCAGCAAACCGGGCGATGCTATCGACTTTGTCTACTTCCCTACCGATTCCGTTATTTCCCTGGTCATGCCGGTCGATGGCGACTCCGGGCTGGAGGTAGGGCTTATCGGCTATGAGGGCATGCTGGGTATTCCCTTGATGCTGGGGGTCGACGTTGCGCCGTTTCATGCGCTGGTCCAGGTGGCCGGCCCGGCATTGCGCATGGCGACACCGGCATTTCTGCGCGAATTGAAAGCGAGCCCTGCGCTGCATCAACGATTGAAACGCTACCTTTACGTATCGATGAGCCTGTTCGCGCAAACCGCCGCCTGCAATCGCTTCCATGTCGTGGAAAAACGTCTTGCCTGCCTGTTGCTGATGACACGGGATCGTGCGCATTCGGAGGGTTTTCACATTACCCACGAACTGATGGCAAAAATGCTGGGCGTGCGTCGCGTGGGGGTGACCAAGGCTGCGGGTGCTTTGCAGAAGAAAGGGCTGATCAGCTATGTTCGAGGCAAGGTCATGATCCACGATCTTGCCGGGCTGGAGGCTGCATCCTGCGATTGTTACCGGGCCGACAAGGACAGGTACGAGCGTATTCTTGCGTGTTAAGTGTGCGGGATTTTTCAGGGTAGGGCCGGTATCACAGCGTTCTGCCCAGCAGCTTGCGTATGACCTGCCATGCGACCCACCCGCGCCTGAGCTTTTCTCCGATGCGGCCTGGCCGCAAGGCGGTCAGTAGGAAGACGATGCCTCCTATCCAGAATGGATGGCGTCTGACGAAACGCACTGCCGCGAATCCCTGGTCGGCCAGCATCAAGGGCTGGCGCCATGATTCCACATTCCGCGCCAGCGCAGTCCGCTGTGCCTCAGCCTGGGCAATCAGGTGTTCGCGTCGTTCGGCCAGGCGGATCAGTTTGTCGTTCATAGCCGGTCTTCGAGCTGCTGCCTATCCTTGAGTAGCTCCATCAGGCTCGCCGCAAACAGTCTGGGCTTGGCCTTCGCTTTGTGTACCGCGAAAGCGATCAAGCCGCCACCGCCGGCGAGAAAACTTCCGGCGAGCAACCCGATCACCAGCAAGCGATGGGTCTCCCAGAATGCGGCCACCAGCAGAATCGTGGCAAGCACGACGCCGACGACGAGGCAGAAGAGTGCGGTCAATGCCAATATCATCAGTGACAACAGATGTTCGCGCTCTTCCTCAAGGTCGGTCGACAACAGGTCGAGCCGGGTATGGGCAATGGCAACCAGCGTGGTCGCCAGAACCGTGACGGAGTTGAGCAGTCCTGTGCCTGGGGCGGGCTGGTTATCCATCGTCAGCGACGGTTAATGGCGGCTGCGGCCAATTAACAAGCCAACGACCAGTCCAGCCGCTGCGGCAACGCCGACGGCTTCCCAGGGGTTTTCGTGTACATAGACATCGGTTGCCTTGGCAGCTTCCCGGGTTCTTGCGATCAGTTCCGCTTGTGCCGAGGCTATTCTGGCCTTTACGACTCTGATCGACTCTTCCGTCTTTGCCCGCACTTGAGCCAGCTTGTCACCGCCCTGGCCCGCCGTGGCTCTCAGCAGCTCTTCCGCATCTGCGACCACGACTTTCACGTCGTCGAATAGTTGTTGTTTGCTGAAGTCATTTGATTCGTTTTCCATGGTGTTCTCCATTGCTATTACATTTGTGTTCATGACGGGTAGCTCTCGTTTTCCTGTGTCAACGCCGGGGAACGCAGGAATTATTTACGTGCAACAAGCAGCACGGCACCGGCCAATACCATACCTACGCCGGCCCAGAGGGGAATGTTGACGGTCTCCTTCTCTTTTACCGAGAGTTCAATTGGACCAATCTTGGCCTGATGGGTTTCCTTGGTATAGGTGAAGCCGCCGTAGATCAGGCCCAGGCCGCCGAGCACGATCAGTGCAATTGCCAGCATCTTGAGGGGGGTCATCGCATTGTCTCCAGTAGGTGTTGCATCACCGGCCTTGCCCACCCGGGCATGACCGGCTGAAGCCTTGCAAGCGAAGCTAAACTCGTCGCCCTTGAATCACGCGCAGCAATATCACCACGATGGCGATGACCAGAAGAAGATGGATCAATCCGCCCATGGTGTAGGAGGAAACCAACCCCAGAACCCAAAGAATGAGCAGTATGACTACGATGGTTTCAAGCATTTTTACTCTCCTTGTTAAACGGGCGGAATGGCGGGGGCCTTACTTGACCCGCATGTCGTTCTTGACCGAGGTCACACCTTCGACGCCACGTGCTACTTCGACTGCCTTATTGATATCGGCCTGCGAACTGACAAAGCCGCTCAACTGCACCACACCCTTGTAGGTTTCGACGTTGATCTCGGTAGACTTCAATGAGTCCTCCTTGAAGATCGCTTTCTTGACCTTGGCCGTGATGACGGCGTCATCCATGTATTCGCCGGTGCTTTCCTTCTCTGGTGTTGCTGAGCAGCCGACGGTGGATGCCAGCATGAATGCAATAAAAATTGCCGAGCTGTATTTGAGTAGTTTCATTTTGTTGTTCTCCAGTTAATTCAAAACGGAATTCAGGGATATGAGGCTGTTGCCGATAGGGCATGGCGCAGGTCATGATTCATCATCCGCCTCATTCCCAAAAGTCTCTGTGTGGTAGCGAACATATAGGCAATTATTTTCGGGGGATCATCAGTCTTTACCGTGCTTGCCGTGGCCTTTGTTGCCCTTGCCATGACGTTCCTGGTAACGCGGCGCGTACTCATGGCTATACCACTCGTCCTGTACAAAATAGACGCGCTGGCCGCATGCGCCGTATTCGCCGCAATGCTTGTTCCAGTTACTGGAATGACCTGGCGGAACGCGCAGGTAAACGGACTCGGGCCTGACAACAACGCTTTCAACGACTACCGGTTGGGCATAGATCACTTGCGGTGGAGGGTAACCGCCGATATCGATCCGGCCATAAAAGTTCGGGTCGCCGACGCTGATCGACACCCCCACGTCGGCAGCGAACGCTGGCGCTTGAAAGGTGGCAATAGCAAAGGTTGCTGCGATAAGAATGCGTTTCATGATGATGCTCCTGCTGAAGGTGCTGAATAGGCTTGCGGAAACAGAACGGTGGCCCACGGTGCAAACGCGAGAGCGTCTGCGCTGTGGGTCGATGTTTTGTTACTTGCCGGGCTCCCAGCCGCCGCGCTCCTGATCCTGCCTGGGCTTTTGCTTGCCTTGGCTGGCGGGTCCGGATTGCTTTTCTTCACGACCTTGCGGACCTCGTTCTTGCTGCCCGCGCGGATCCTGGGCCTGGGGTTGCTGCTCACGCTGCTGAGCGTCGGGCCGTCCCTGCGAAGGAGGAGGGGCTGACTTCTGCATCTCTTGCGGGCGTTGCCTGTCCTGCTGACCGGAATCGCGCCCTTCAGGCATTTGCTGCCTTTCCTGCGGCTGGTTGCCCTGGCGGCCGGATTCTTTCTGCATGTCCTGATTGCGCTGCTCCGGTTCACGCTGTTGGGGCGATTGCTTGCGATCGGGAGCCTCCTGGCGTCCTTGCGGTGCGCCCGGCGATGACGGCTCATTCCTGCCATCTCGCATCTCCTGATTACGCTGCTCCTGCTCACGCTGTGGTGGCTGTTTGCGATCAGGCGGCTCTTGACGGCCTTGAGGCGCATTCGGCGACGACCTCTGATCGTCCCTGCCATCCTTTTGTGGAGGTTGCGAACGGGGGCCTGCACCATCGTCCTGGCGAGCGGATGAGCGCTGTTGCTTGCTGATTTCCCTCACGACCGGTTCACGCGGTTCGTAACGGTATTTCTGCTCATGCAGTTCAAGCTGCTGCTCGACCTGCTTGGGATAGCGATCTCCCGAATATTCCCGTTGATAATCGGGCCTCGGAGCTGGTTGTGGAGCTTCGCGGCGATCCCAGCGATCCCAGCCGCTCCTGCGTTGTTCCCAATCATGGCCCCAATGGTCACCCCAACGTGGCGGTGCATCCGGGCGCCATCCGCGGAAGTAAGTAGGCGGGCGGCTGTAGTAGCGTACCGGAACGCGCAGAATGAACACCGGCACGTATTCCGGGCCCACGACCCACCAGGGTCCGTTGTACCAGGAGCTGGAATACCAGTAGTTATCCTGGTAAACCCAGTACATGCCGTCGTAAAAGAAGAAGTTGGCTTGCATGCTCGGCGCATAATAGACCGGGTAACCGGGTACGACGACCAATCGCGGATAGGCCGGCACATGGATGCCGATGCTGACATGCGGAAGCCCGATGCCGATGCTCACCTGAACATCGGCCGAAGCTGCGGGGGACAGGAGCATCCCCAGCACGATGAGTAAGGGACGAATTTTTAGCATTTTGTGACCTCCAGTGCGGTAAGTAAGAACCGATTGAGTGGCTCTTCCTGCATGAGCCTTATGCGGGAAATCGAATTGGCTCTGAGGTCGGAGTTATGGTTGCTGCGGAATGCGGACACCACCTCTAACGTGTATCAGGTTATACGGGCTTATGCTGCTTCACCGTGCGGTAGCGCACATAGGCAGTGCGAGCGCCCTTGATATGTACGCTAACGTACAGACACCGCAGGGTAGCCCGCATAACCTGATTCTCAGCCATGTGAATGAGACATGGTGGTTTGCAGGAGGTGCCGGGATGATCAAGAAAATCAGGTGCACAGGCACCACGACGCTGACAATGGCACTCTGCCTGGCACTGCTCGCAGGCTGTAGCTCCATCCCTACCATGGTGCCGGATATGGCACTGCATCCATCGCGCCCCGTTCAGCTCGAAGGCTCGCAGGGCCCCCTGACGGCCCAGCAGAGCAAGGCGATCCTCGCCAAACTGGAAAAGCATGGTGATGACACCAATATCTTCGACAAACACCTGGCATTGGAATCACAGATCGTCGGCAGTCCGCTGGTGACAGGCAATAAGGTGGAACTGCTGGTCGATGGCCCGGCCACGTACGACGCGATGTTCGCCGCCATAGGCAATGCGAAGGACCATATCAATATGGAAACCTACATCATCGAGGACGACGAAATCGGCCAGCGTTTTGCCGAAGTGCTGACAGCCAAGCAACGGGAAGGGGTGCAGGTCAACCTCATTTACGACAGCGTAGGATCGCTTGCCACGCCGGAGGCATTTTTCATTCCGATGAAAGAAAGCGGGATGAACGTATTGGAATTCAACCCGATCAACCCGCTCATGGCGCGCAAGGGATGGCAATTCAACCTGCGTGACCACCGCAAGCTTTTGATCGTGGACGGTCAGGTAGCCTTCGTCGGCGGCATCAATATCAGCAGCGTCTATTCCAGCGGATCGTCCGGCAGGTCCAAACCCAGCAAAAATGCCCAGCCCTGGCGCGATACTCATCTGCGCATGGCAGGCCCGGTCGTCGCCGAATTCCAGAAGCTGTTCATGACTACCTGGAACGAGCAGCATGGCGAGCCTCTGGCATTCAAGGACTATTTCCCCGAACCCGGCAGCAAGGGCAACGAAGTGGTACGCGCCATCGGCAGTACGCCCGATGAAGCTTATAGCCAGATCTATGTCACTTTGCTTTCCGCGATCAACAGCGCCGAAACCCAGGTTTTCCTGACCAATGCCTATTTTGTGCCTGATCCGCAACTGCTCGCTGCGTTGAAAGAAGCGGTGCAGCGCGGGGTGGACGTGCGGCTTCTACTGCCGGGTAGTACGGACTCGGCATTGGTGTTCCATGCTTCGCGATCCTATTACGATGAAATGCTGAGCGCCGGCGTCAAGATCTATGAGCGGAAAGATGCCATGCTGCATGCCAAGACCGCGCTTATCGATGGCGTCTGGTCCACCGTTGGCTCCACCAATCTCGACTGGCGCAGTTTCGTCAGCAACCAGGAAATCAATGCCGTCATGCTCGGGCAGGAGTTCGGCGCGCAGATGCAATCGATGTTCGAAAAAGATCTCGAATCGTCGACCTTGATAACACTGGAAACCTGGCGAAAACGCTCGATTGCCACCCGTATCATGGAGAAGGCCGCGCGGTTGTGGGCGCGGTGGCTGTAATTCATCTTTCCGCATTCCCGATCCTTGTCGGGCGCGGCTCATTTGTTGCGCAGGCTGGAATTGCCTAGCCCAGTCATCCAGTTACCTATTCAATCCCCAGATGCCCCACAAGGTTATCCACAGAAAATGTGGAGATGGTGCGCTGCGGCTGGAACTGGATTAAAGTGACTTCAAGCCAATTGGAGTATCACGCAGCATTATGAAAAAGCCTTTTCTCATGGCCTGCCTTGGCCTGGTGATGACTTTATCTTTGCCTGTTCATGCCGAAGAAACCCTGCAGGATGCCCTGACGGCCATAGAGGCTGGGGATTATCCGAGGGCGCTTGGCATCTACACGATGCTGGCGCGTGAAGGCAATGCCAAGGCCGAATACAACCTGGGGCAGATGTATATCAACGGTGATGGTTTGCCGCAGGACGTATCTGAGGCCGTTAACTGGTACCGGCGTTCGGCCGAGCATGGCTATAGCGAGGCGCAATACACGCTGGGGGCGCTGCATTTCCGCAGGATCGCTGCGCTGCAGAGCCACGAAGAGGCCGTCGACTGGTATCGCAAGGCGGCAGAGCAAGGGCATGCGCGTTCACAGCTCAATCTGGGCGATCTCTATTTCAAGGGCGAAGTCGTCCCGCAGGATGTGAATACCGCGCTGAGCTGGTACAGAAAAGCGGCCGAGCAGGGCAATGGCGAGGCGCAGCATCAATTGGGTGTGATCCATGCCAACGGGGAGGGCGTCGCCAAGGATGTGGTCACCGGTTACATGTGGTTGCTGCTGGCGGCTGAAACTGCCGAGCAAAGGCAGCGCGTACGCACCGGAAAAATACTCAACTTCACCGCAGCCAGCATGACGCCTGAGCAGGTCGAAGAGGCGCGTGCCCGCGCGCGCCGCTGCCTGGAAAACAAGTTCAAGGGTTGCTGAAAACTAGCGTTGCGAATCAGGGGGGCTCCATGTCTGAAATATTCGGTTCCGATGCCTACGCGCCTAGGCAGATCGCCGAGCGCGTGAATGAGGTGTGTGTCATCAAGGCGCAGTTGCCGCTGTTGACGATGTGGATGCTCGCCATGCTGGCGGGCGCTTTCATCGGATTGGGCGCAATGTACTACACGCTGGTCGCGAGCGACGCTTCCTTGGGTTTCGCGATATCGCGCGTTCTGGGCGGGCTGGTGTTCTCGCTGGGCTTGCTGCTGGTTGTCGTGGCGGGTGCCGAGCTTTTTACCGGCAATAATCTGCTGGCCATGGCATGGGCGGATGGCTGCCTGACTACGCGCGCCATGCTGCGCAACTGGCTGGTTGTGAGTGTCGGTAATCTTGTCGGAGCGCTGGGGCTGGCGGTATTAGTCTATTTGTCCGGGCATCCCTCGTTGAATGGCGGTGCAATTGCGGAAACCACCATCAGGATCGCCCAGGCCAAGGCAGAGCTTTCATTCACCGAAGCGTTTTTCAGGGGTGTGCTCTGCAATGTTCTCGTATGCATGGCGGTATGGATGGCAATGGCCGGCCGCAGCGTCGTGGACAAGGCGGTCGCGATTGTTTTCCCCATCTCGGCTTTTGTCGCCGCCGGTTTCGAGCACTCCGTCGCCAACATGTATTTCTTCCCGCTTGCACTATTGCTCGGCGCGCCGCTGGAGTGGGCCGACATCGCGCGCAACTTCATCGCGGTCATCCTCGGCAATCTTGCCGGCGGCAGCGTACTGGTGGCACTGGTGTACTACGTCATCTATATCCGCCCGGCCCACAAGCAGAACTAGCTTTTCGGGGCCAAACGCCTTTTTAAAGCAGGGGTAACAAACCAAAAAAGCTGATGGGGGTCATATTGGAATAACTCACAAGCGAGGTTCCAAATGGTTGACTATATACATCGCATTTACGGGCTTTACTCATCGCATCTGGAGGCCGAGCTGGTCTACTCGCAACTCTTGCAGCAAGGATTCAAGCCGGAACAGCTGGAGCTTGTAGACAAGGCCGCTTCAGATAAGGAAATTCCCCCCGACTCCGACGAAGTCCGCAACGAAGTCGTCATCGACGGCGCCATCGGTACGGCTGCCGGCGCCGGCGTCGGCGCCTTGGGTGAGGTGGCGCTTGCCGCCGCCAACGTCAGCCTGTTCATCGCCAGCCCGGTGCTGGGTACGCTGACAATGATAGGCTGGGGCGCAGCGGTAGGTGGTCTGGTCGGCGCTGCCGTTGGCGCGGGAACCGAGGACACCAAGCGTTTCTCCGACATCGTGCAGGATGCCGTCAAAAGCGGGCACGCCGCATTGATTGCCTACGCTGCAACCGAGTCGCAGACCACGCTGGCCCAGGCCGTCATTGCCGAATCGTTGGTGGACAAGAGTAAAACGGGAAAGATCGATTGAATGACATGGTTAACGCTGATTGCGCGATGATTTAACCGGTATCATCACGTTTCGCGATTTTGCAATTAATCAGGCAGGAAATATCAGGAATGGGTGAATCGAAACGCCGGGGCTCCAGGGAGGAGCGTGTCGCGCAAGCGACCGAGCTGCGCAACCGCAAGCTGGATGAAGTAAAAAAGGAGCTGGGGATACCCGAAGGCGCGGAGTTCCTGGGTTACCTGATTCGTCATGCCGGGAATGACGAGTTTATTCAGGCGATCGAGGACACGGATCTCGTGGTGAAGCGTGCTTTCGTCAAGTCGCCGGAACAAGCCATGCGCTTCGGGCGTTACCTGGATGCCAACCAGTTTGTGCGGCATGACAAGGGGGAGGGCGTCGTCGGGTTGTTCAGCCTGGATGGCAGGTTCGTTACGTTTGCTGTTGGTTGAAACTCAATCAGTATGAAAAAAGCCGCGATTGCGGCTTTTTTATTGCCTGCAGAAAATGCGGCGCAACTTACTTTTCGGTTTTCTTTTCGTTGCCGACAAAGCGGCGGAGCAAGGATTCCAGGGTTTCGAACTCCTCGCGGCTGAAGCCTTTCAAGTGCTGATTCAATCCTTCGGCAATCAAATTCGGAATTTTTTCTGCAAATCGGCGACCTTCTTCGGTCAGTCGGATGTCGAAAACTCGACGGTCGGTGCTGTTGCGCTCGCGGGTGACCAGCCCCTTGCTTTCCAGGCGGTCCAGCATGCGCGTCATGGTGCTGGTGTCCACCCCATTGCAGCGTGACAGTTCAGCGGCGGTGGTTGCCTTGCCGCTTGCCAGGAGCAGAAGGGGCGCCCATTGCATCGACGTCAGGCCGAGGTCTGCGACCTTTTCATCGATGGTGCGATGGAAAGCGTGCATGGCGTGTTTGATCAGCGATCCGACCGATTCGCCGCAAACATAGGTTTCGCCACTGTAAAAAATTTCCTGCATGGCGGAATCGGTTCCTGTTGTGTTTTGTTTGGTCATAAGTTTAGAATGTTGCATATGCAACTACTGCATCTGCAACTTTAGCAGAAAGCTGCTTTCGAATGTAGTCAACAGTATATCAACCAGCTCGGAAAGACCATGATAAAAATAGTAAGAATAGCCCTTGAGCGGCCTTATACATTTGTCGTCATGGCTGTGCTGCTACTCATAATGGGTACATTGGCAGCGTTGCGTACGCCGGTAGACATCTTTCCCGAGATCCGGATTCCGGTGATTGCCGTGGCCTGGCAATACAACGGACTGCCGCCCGATGACATGGCGGGGCGCATCACCACGCTCTATGAGCGCGTGCTGACGACGACGGTCAATGACATCGAGCATATCGAAGCCAATTCCTATACCGGCTTCGGCATCGTCAAGATTTTCTTCCATCCTGGCGTGGATATCGCCACGGCCAACGCACAGGTGACGGCGGTTTCGCAGACCGTGACGCGGCAGATGCCGGCTGGCACGACGCCGCCGCTAATCATTAACTACAGCGCCTCAACCGTGCCTATCCTGCAGGTGGCGTTGTCGGGCAAGGGTATGACCGAGCAAGCTCTGGGCGACCTGGGGCTCAACGTGATCCGTACCCGGTTGGTGACGGTGCAGGGCGCGGCGATTCCATATCCTTTCGGCGGCAAGACGCGCCAGGTGCAGATCGACCTCGATCCTTCCGCCCTGCAGGCACGCGGTCTCTCGGCGCAGGACGTGGCCAATGCGCTGGCCGCGCAGAACCTGATCCTGCCTGTGGGCACGCAGAAGATCGGCAGCCATGAATACACGCTGCGCCTCAATAACGCGCCGTCGGCCATCGAAGAACTGAATAACCTGCCGGTGAAGGCCGTCAATGGCGCGACCGTATATATCCGGGATGTGGCACACGTGCGCGACGGCAACCCGCCGCAGACCAATGTGGTGCATGTGGACGGCAATCGTTCGGTGCTGATGTCGGTGCTGAAAAACGGCGCGACTTCCACTCTGGATATCGTTTCCGGCATCAAGGCCAAGCTTGAGGAAATCAAGCCTACGCTGCCGGAGGCCCTGACCGTTTCACCGATCAACGACCAGTCGCTATTTGTGCGCGCGGCAATCAAGGGCGTGGCCTATGAAGGCGTGCTTGCCGCGGCATTAACCAGTCTGATGATCCTGCTGTTTCTCGGCAGCTGGCGCTCGACCGTCATTATTGCCGTGTCCATTCCGCTTTCCGTCCTTGGTGCCATCGCCGCGCTGGCAGGGCTAGGCGAAACGCTTAATATCATGACGCTTGGCGGCTTGGCGCTGGCCGTGGGTATTCTGGTAGACGATGCGACGGTAACTATCGAGAACATCAACTGGCACCTGGAACACGGCAAGGACGTCGAGACCGCCATCATGGACGGCGCGGCGCAGATCGTGACACCGGCCTTTGTTTCGCTGCTGTGTATCTGCATCGTGTTCGTACCGATGTTCTTCCTCGAGGGCATTTCGCGCTTCCTTTTCGTACCCATGGCCGAGGCGGTGATGTTCGCGATGATCAGCTCCTTTATCCTGTCGCGCACGCTGGTGCCGACCATGGCCAAGTACCTGCTGAAGCCGTATGCGGTGGGCGAACACGCAGAAGAAAAGCCGGTTTCCCGCAATCCGCTGGTCAACTTTCAGCGTGGATTCGAAGCGCGCTTCGAGCGCTTCCGCCTCGGGTATCGCGGAACGCTTGAAACGGCCATGAGCCACCGCCGCAATTTCGTGATCGGCTTCATGGCGTTCGTGCTGCTGTCGATGGCGCTGATTCCATTCCTCGGGCGCAATTTCTTCCCCGCGGTAGATAGCGGGCAGATCCTGATGCACGTGCGGGTGCCGGTCGGTACGCGAGTGGAGGAAACGGCAGCGCGCTTCGCGGTGATCGAGGATGCTATCAAGCGCGTCATCCCGCCGGGCGAGATCGAGACGCTGGTCGATAACATCGGCATCCCGATCAGCAGCATCAACATGACTTACAACAACACCGGCCTGATCGGTTCGCAGGACGGCGACATTCAGATCGCGCTCAAGGAAGGTCATCGACCAACCGCCGATTACGTGCGCGAATTGCGCGAACGCCTGCCGCGCGAATTCCCGGGAACGACGTTCTCCTTCCCGCCGGCGGATATCGTGAGTCAGATCCTTAATTTCGGATCGCCGGCACCTATCGATATCCAGATACGCGGCGGTAACCTGGATGCCAATTTCGATTACGCCAACAAGCTGGTCGCGAAGATACGCAACGTGACCGGCATCGCCGACGTGCGCATCCAGCAGTCGCGCAAGAATCCGCGCTTCGACATCAACATCGACCGCACGCGGGCGCAGGAACTGGGCCTGACGGCGCGCGACGTGACCAACAGCCTGGTGGTCAACCTGGCCGGCAGTTCGCAGGTGGCGCCGACGTTCTGGCTCAACCCCGAGAATGGCGTGTCCTACCCCATCGTGATGCAGACGCCGCAATACCGTCTGGATTCGTTGACGGCGCTGGCCGGGCTGCCGATCGGCAGCGCCAACAACACATCACCGCAGACGCTGGGCGCGCTGGCGACTTTCCAGCGCGGTACCGCGAACGCCGTGGTCAGTCAGTACGATATCCAGTCCATGGTTCAGATCAACGCCAGTGCGCAGGATCGCGATCTTGGCGCGGTGGCGGCGGATATCCGCAATATCCTCGATGAAAGCGCGGCGGAAGTACCCAAGGGTGCCAAGGTCGAGTTGCTGGGGCAGGTGAAAACCATGAACGACTCCTTCGCCGGCCTGCTGTTCGGCTTGTTGGGCGCCATCGTGCTGATCTACCTGCTGATCGTGGTCAATTTTCAGTCGTGGAGCGACCCCTTCGTCATCATCATGGCTCTGCCGGCGGCGCTGGCGGGCATCGTGTGGATGCTGTTCGCGACCTATACCCCGCTTTCCGTTCCGGCGTTGACCGGGGCCATCATGTGCATGGGCGTGGCAACGGCCAACAGCGTGCTGGTGATCAGTTTTGCCCGCGAGCGACTTGATGTCCTGGGCGATGCGACCAAGGCCGCGCTCGAGGCTGGCTATGTGCGCTTCCGCCCGGTGTTGATGACCGCACTGGCGATGATCATCGGCATGACGCCGATGGCGCTGGGCATGGGCGAGGGCGGCGAGCAGAACGCGCCGCTGGGCCGTGCCGTGATCGGCGGGCTGATCTTTGCCACCATCGCCACCCTGATATTCGTTCCCGTCGTGTTCAGCATCGTGCACAGACGGTACCGTCAACCTTCCGCAGCACCTTCTCAACTTGGAGCACCTCATGCCATCTGATAGCCCGCAATCCGCACCTTCCCGCCATACCTTGCGTATCGGCGGCATCGTGGCGCTCGTGATCGCCGGTGCGGTCGTGGTGACCGGCATCGCGACACGCGCCAGCAGCAACCAGCAAATCGATCAATGGACCCAGGAGCAGGCCGCGCCCAGCGTCAATGTGATCGTGCCCAGTACGAGCGGCGAAGTGTCCAGCATCAACCTGCCGGCCAGGTTCGAAGCCTATTCGCGCGCGCCGATATATGCCCGCGTCAACGGTTACCTCAAGAGCTGGAATGCCGATATAGGTACGCGCGTAAAGGCGGGGCAGGTGCTGGCCGAGATCGAAACGCCGGACCTGGACCAGAAGCTGTTGCAGGCTCGCGCCGACCTCACGACCGCCAAGGCCAACGAAGCGCTGGCCGCGACCACGGCCGTGCGTTGGCAATCGCTGCTGGAATCCGGCGCGGTGTCGCCGCAGGAAGTCGATGAAAAGAATGGCGATCTGGAGGCCAAGCGGGCCATGACCAAGGCCGCCCAGGCGAACGTGGACCGCTTGATGGCAACCCGCGGATTTGCGCGTATCGTGGCACCGTTCGAGGGTGCCGTGACTGCCAGGAATACCGATACCGGTGCCTTGATTACCGAAGGCAGCAACAACGGGCCGGCGCTGTTCGAGATTTCCGACACGCGCAGGCTCAGGCTGTACGTCAATGTGCCGCAGAACTACGCCAGCAGCATCAAGCCCGGTACCACCGCCAGCATTACCGTGCCGGAAAATCCCGGCAAGAGCTACGCCGCGATGGTGGAATCCTCCTCACGCTCGGTCGATGCGGCATCGGGCGCGATGCTGGTCCAGCTGATCGTCGATAACAAGGACGCGGCATTGATGCCTGGTGGTTTCGCCAACGTGAGCCTGAATCTGCCGAAAACCGTGGCGTCGTTCGGCATCCCCTCCAGCGCGCTGATTTTCGGTCAGGCCGGATTGCGGGTGGCGACGGTAGAGGCCGACGGCGAGGCGAAACTCAAGCTGGTCACCATTGCGCGCGACCTGGGAAAAACGGTGGAGTTGAGTTCAGGCATTACGGCATCCGACCGCGTGATCGAAAACCCGCCGGATGGAATCGTCGACGGGCAAGTTGTCCATGTTGCCGAAGCCGGCCGAAAAGAAGGCCCGGCCGTAGCCGGGAAATAGGCTCTGGCTAACGCGCAATATGCGCCATGATTTTCAGGATGTTTTTGCCATCTTGTCGAACGTAATGGCATTCGTCCATGAACTGGCGGATGAGGTCGATACCCAGTCCGCCGATTTCCGCTTTTTCCAGGCTCTCGGGCTGGACGTGCGGCCAGCGATCAAGCGGATTGAAGGGAATGCCGTCGTCCTCGATTTCAAGACTTAGCACGCCGCTTTCCAGCCAGAGGCTCAGCTCGATTTCATGCTTGCCGTTTTCTGGGTAGGCGTAGCTGATAATGTTGGTGACGGCCTCGTTAGCGCAAAGATCGAATTTGAAGACGATCTCTTCGGACATGTCCATTTCAAGAATGATCGCATCCAGCCAGTCGCTCATTTTTCGCACTGACGAAAGTTCATTGGGGATAACCAGCTGGTGATAGTTTTCAGCAGTCAATTCGATCTCTCCAACGTTAACTTTAAGGTATCAGGGAGTAACGCTGGCCGTGGCTGCGTCCAGGTCGGAATGGATCGTAATGATCTGATCAATGCCAGAGGTCACGAGTACATTCTTGACGTTTGCCTGCGGATTCAGCAGGACGAATTTTCCGCCGCGCTTGGCGACCGATTTTGCATTCATCAATAACGCCCGGATGCCGATGGATGACATGTACGGCACATCCGACATGTCCACGATGACGCCTGCGCGTGGCGAGGCGGCCATGCCGGCAAACTTTGTTTCGATCTGCCCGACGCCTTCGATATCCATGCGGCCGGACAGGTTGATTTTGACAATATGGTCGTCAATGAGCTCTTCAGTGATATTCATGATGTATTCCCCCGATATTTAACAAATTGAAACAACAATAACTGATTCTAGTCATTTGATGCATTGGATTGATTTCCTCGCCAGCGCAGTACCATGATCGTCAGGTCGTCGGACGCTTCCGCACCATCGACGAAATGCTCGATGCTGGATACCGCCATGCCGACAATATCCAGTGCTGTCGTCGTGCTCGAGATCGTCGACAGTGCTTCGCTCAGGCGCGGTTTGCCGTACTCCTCCTGCGCCGGGCTAAAGGCCTCGGTCGCGCCATCGCTGAAGACGCACAGGAATTCTTCCGGCGAGAAGCGGTAGCGCTGTGTTTTGTACTCATAGTCCTCCATGATGCTGACCGGTGGTCCGCCCGCACCATCCAGCTCCCTTGGGTGACATCCCGGCGCCAGAATCAGCGGTTTTTCATGGCCGGCATTGCAATAGACCAGCTCGCCGTCGCGCAGGTCGAGCAAGCCGACGAAAGCCGTTACGAACAACATTTCCGGATTGTCACGGGCGATCTCCAGATTGGCCTGGCGCATCAGCTTGCCGAGATTCATGTAGTGCATGTCATCCCGCAGCGCCACGCTTTTCCACAGCGTTTTGCTGATAACCATGAACAGGCTGGCGGGGACGCCCTTGCCGCAGACATCGCCTACCGAAAAAAACATGCGATGCTCGTCCAGCATGAAGCAGTCGTAGAGATCGCCGCCAACCATCTTGGCCGGTTGCATTTTTGCTGCGATATCCAGCCGCGATTCCTGCAGGAACGTCGCAGCAGCATCCGGCAGAATGCCCATCTGGAAGCGCATCGCGGCTTCCATTTCACCGCGGTTTTTCGCAGCCTGTTCGCGCTGGCTGCGGAGATCGTCCTCCAGTGCCTTGAGCTGGACCTCTTCGCGTATCAGCGAGTCGGCCAGCATCGCGCCAAACATGAACAAGAGCAGAAAAATCGGCGATGCGACATCGATCAGCAGGTGGTAGCGCGAAAACGCAAACATGCCGATCGCCACCAGCAAGGCAATCGCCCCCACCATGATCAGCACGTGAAAGCGCGCTTTCATGCGCGGGAAACCCACGATCACCACCAGACCGAATATCAGCATGACGCTGCCTTCAGCCCACAGCGCCCAGGCCGGACGAAGCAGGGTGGTGCCGTCAAAAATGGTTTCCAGGATCTGGGCGTGGATCTCCACGCCGGGGACGCGATCACCCAGGGCTGTGCTGGGGAAATCAACCAGCCCCAGCCCCGAAAAACCGACGAGTATCAGTTTCTGTTTTAGAAAGTCGGGTTCCAGGCTGCCATCGAGGATTTTGGCGGCCGAAACAAATCGGGAAGGGTCGTGCGGACTGTAGTGCACCCAAATGGAGCCATCATCCTGGGTGGGAACCATCAGGTCCTGGATGCCGACGGCCTCCACGCGGCCTGGTGCACTTTTTACGGTGAAACTCGGGCTTCCGCTTGCCACGCGCAGAATCTCAAGCGAGAGGGAGGGCATGACCGTCTCGGCGACCGAAGCCACCAGAGGGACACGCCTGACGATCCCTCGTTCGATGTCGGTGCTCAGGATAGCGTGACCGAAAACAGCTTCTTCCAGTTCCGGCACGTTGGTTAGCGCTGTCGTGAAATGGCGCAGCATGCCTTTGGGGTTTTCGCCCAGCATGCGCATCGGTGGGGCGCGGATGATTGCGGGTGTATCGCTGTCGATGCCGGCCACTCCCAGCACGGAGTGGCCCTGCCGTAACGAAGCCGCCAGCAGGCTATCGTTGCTGGGAAGTTTGCATATCTGGCGTACCAGTCCCGGGTCGATTTGAGGAATGTATTGCGTTACCAGGCAAGGGGAGGCACGGTCCGGCTCAGGCATGATGATGTCGAATGCCACGGCTGCCGGTTCCATTTGCCAAAGACGATCCAGCATTTGCGCGAGGAGGCTGCGCGGCCATGGCCACTGGCCATATTTGTGCAGGCTTACTTCATCGATATCGACAATCAGCACCGGTGCAGAAATGCGCTCCCGCGGCTGGGCGATCTGGTACAGGTCGAAAGAAAAGGTGCGAAGCGTGTCCTGGTATGGGAGGGTGCCAAAAAAGTGCAGGCCAATCAGCAAGAGTAAACCCACAGGCGCCGGCCAGCCGCTGAAGTAGGGCGCTATGTCCAGTAACCGGGTTTTTATTGATTTCATGTAGGTATTTGTTATCGCGCCGTCTATTTCAAAATATATGCAAGCCTAATAGTTAAAACCTGAAGTCTGCCTCGAATTGTGATGCATGTTTTCGGCTATTAAAAAGCCTTATATTGGTGCCTCGCACTTTTTTGGTGCATTAAAATTCATCTTTTTCGTCAATATGTTGCCAGATATTTGACGTTATCCCAGTTTTCTGCCCCATCGACAATACCCTTTTTCGTGGCACAAGTATTGCTTGCAAGATTCATGCCTTGGCAATAAACAAGAAAAGCCTGGGAAAGGATGAATGTGGACTGCATCCGGTCAGTTGCTGTTCAAGGGGTGGAAATATGGAAAAGCATAGGCTGCAAGAGCTGATAGAAGAACTGCATTACAAGCATGCAAAAAATAACGATGGAGAAGTCGCAACTTATATCCCGGAACTGGGAAAGGCAAACCCGGATGATTTTGGCATTTGCGTAGTCACGGCAGACGGGAAGGTTTACGAAATAGGGGATTCCAGGCAATCGTTCACGATCCAGTCGATTTCGAAGCCGTTCACATTCGGGATGGCACTGGAAATATATGGGCATGACAAGGTAGCGGAGCATGTGGGGGTTGAGCCCAGCGGCGATGCCTTTAACTCCATCCAGCTGGAAGGCGGCACCAACCGCCCGTTCAACCCCATGATCAATGCCGGAGCCATCACTGTCTCGGCACTGTTGTACCAGCGCTATGGCGATGAGGCGCTGGAGCGTTTGCTGGCACGCTTCAGTGCCGCCGCCGGCCGATCGCTCAAGGTGGACGAGGCTGTCTATCAGTCGGAATCCAGAACCGGACACCGCAATCGTGCCATTGCCCACCTATTGCTGAATTTCGGCATGGTTCACGAAGAAGTGGAGCCAGCACTCGATCTCTATTTCAAGCAATGTTCCATCCTGGTGAATTGCCGCGACCTTGCGGTGATGGGGGCGACACTGGCTAACCTGGGTAAAAACCCGCTGACCGGCGAGGAGGTTTATGACATCGAGGCTGTCAAGAACATGCTGTCCATCATGTTTACCTGCGGCATGTACGACTATTCCGGCCAGTGGGCATACCGGGTGGGCGTGCCTGCCAAAAGTGGCGTCAGTGGCGGCGTGATGGCCGTGGTCAATCGACAGATCGGGCTGGCCAGTTATTCGCCCAGGCTGGATAAGCGAGGCAATAGCTGCCGCGGCATCGATGTTTGCGTCGATCTTGCGAATGAACTCGGCCTGCACGCCTTCGATTGCATGAATATCGGCTCCAGTTACCTGAAAGCGATGCTCGTTTAACTATAAAAATACCCCATATGCGGGATGGTTTAGAAAATGCATTGGTAATACATTCCCATTATTCATTTTAAGAATAATGATTCTTCATTAAATAATTTCAAGGGGTTAATCATGATGAAATATATCAAGGGTGCAATGCTGCTTGTACTGACCTTGGCGGCATTCTCTGCCTATGCCGACGGTATCGGCAAAATCAAGACCATTTCCGGCCAGGTTGCCATCGAGCGTGGCGGAAAAATCATTACTCCTGCGGTTGGAGATTCTGTTTATCAAACGGATAAGATCATCACTGGCAAGGATGGATCGGTCGGTATGCTCTTCGACGACGATTCCCGTATTTCCGCTGGCCCCAACTCAGTGCTGGCCCTGGATAAATTTGCGTTCGACTCGAATACCAATGATGGCAGCTTCGATGTCTCGATGAAAAAAGGAACCTTGTCCGTCATTTCGGGAAAGCTGACGCAAAAGACTCCTGGTGCGCTGAAAGTCAAAACGCCTGCGGCAATCCTGGCTGTGCGCGGTACCGAGTTTTCGGTGAAGGTGGATGAGCCTGAAGCCGGACAAGAGGCCAAGCCATGAGTCGCTTGAGCAAGGCGCTCGTACTGTTGCTGGTTTCCATAGGCATTACCGGCTGCGCCGGTTACAGTTCGGTCGTGAATTCTTTCGCACCGGCCAAGCAGCCATCCGAGGTGCAAATCGCTGCTTACCAGCCCAAGGACACTGCCGGTAAATCTCCCTTTTGCGAAGAGCCGCCCAAGCCATTGCCTCCTGCCGTCACCGAGGTTTACATGGTGATGCCTGAGGAAGGCGGAAAAGTCGGTACGGTGGATGTCATTTTCAAGGATGGCAAGAACGCCGTGCTGCATGGCGATTACAGCGCCATGTCTCTTGCGGGTGAAGAGCAGAAACCATTCGTGGGCAACCAGGCGCAGATGCGTGAACTGTTCGGTTCTGCCGTGGATGCGCTACCCAAGCCGCCTATTACAGCCACGCTGTATTTCCTGCTGGGCAAGGATGAGTTGACGGCTGAATCCAAGGCCGAAGCCGAGAATATCTATCGCAGTTTTGTCGAACGCCAGGCACCCGAGATCTTGATTGTCGGACATACCGATACCGTGGGCCCTGCAAAGCGTAACCAGACATTGTCGCTCAAGCGCGCGGAAAAAGTCCGGAAGAGCCTGATAAAGCTGGGCGTTCCGGCTGCGAGCATTCAGATTTCCGGCAAAGGGGAGCATGAGTTACTGGTAAAAACGCCGGATAACACCAAAGAGCCGAAGAACCGGCGCGTCGATATCAATGTGCGATAGCAAAATTCAGAAAGAATCGATGATGAAAAAAATTTCATGGGGGTATGTCGTTATCGGGGGGCTGCTGGTTTCACAGCAGCCGGTCTTTGCGCAGTCGCTGAAGGACACGGTCGATCACACCATACAAAGCAGTCCTGACGTGATGATCGATGTCAATCGCCGGCTTTCTGCGGACAAGACGGTGGATCAGGCGCGCGGCGGGTATTACCCGAAAGTGGATGTGGCTGCGGGTATCGGACGGGAATGGAGCGAAAACACCTCAACCCGGCCCGGCAGCGACACCCTGACGCGGCGTGAATCCAGCCTGACATTGTCGCAAATGCTGTACGACGGGTATGCCGTCAAGAATGAAGTAGAACGCAACGAGGCACGGGTCGCGGCGGCCGCAAGCCAGGTCGGCGATACGTCGGAGCGTACCGGTCTGCGCGCTGTCGAGGTTTACCTGGACGTCTTGCGTTTCCAGGAACTGCTGGCGCTGACGCAGGATAACCTGGCCGCGCATGAAAAAACGTACGAGCAGATCAAGATGCGTACCGATAGCGGTGTAGCACGCCAGGCCGATCTGGAACAGGCCCAGGCACGTCTGTCGCTGGCGCAAGCTAACCTGGCTTCTGCGCAAGCCAATCTGCGGGAAGCGAAAATCAGTTTCCAGCGTGTCACGGGCAGTGCGCCACAGGACCTGGAAGCGGCTGCCGAGGTTTCCTGCGATCTGTTCCCGATGAGCGTGGACGACACGATCGCGACGGCATTTTCCGGTCATCCGGCGATGCAGGCCGCCATTGCCAATTACGAAGCAGCTCTGGCCAGTGAGCGGGCGGCGGATGCGCCTTTCAAACCGCGCCTGGATCTCGAGTTGGGAGCCAGCGCCAACGATAACCTGGACGGCGTGGATTACCGTAACAACGATGCCTACGCGATGCTGCGCATGAAGTACAACCTTTACCGCGGGGGGTCGGATCAGGCGCGCGTCCGCGAAACGCGTTTCCTGAACAAGGAAGCCTTGGCCGTGGTGGACCGCACCAAACGCCAGATTGAAGAAAGTACGCGTTTGTCGTGGAATTCACTGGAAACGGCCAAGGATCGGTTGCCGCGCCTCAAGGCGCATGCCGATGCCACCGCGCTGACACGCGACGCCTACGCCAAGCAGTTCAGCATCGGCCAGCGTACCTTGCTGGATCTTCTGGATTCGGAAAACGAGCTGTACACGGCACGCACCGATTACATCTCGGGGCAGTACGAGGAGCGCTTCGCGCAATACCGCCTGATGGCCGACATGGGGAAACTGCTCGATACGCTGGGTGTGGCACATCGGGAAGAAACCAGCCTGGAAGGCAATTCCACGCTACGGACTGCTTCCGAAACTCCCTGATTTCTCTCGGACAAGGAATCATGTCCTGAGGAACGCGAGCAGGTCGTTGTTGACCTGCTCCTTGTGCGTATCCAGCAGACCGTGAGGGGCGCCGGGATAGACCTTCAATGTGGCATGTTTGACGAGGTCGGCCGCCGCAAGCGCGGAAGTGCGAAACGGCACGATCTGGTCGTCATCGCCGTGCAGGATCAGCGTCGGGATGTCGAATTTCATCAGGTCCTCGGTGAAATCCGTTTCCGAAAATGCCTTGATGCAGTCCAGGGTGTTCTTGTGTCCAGCCTGCATGCCGTATAACCAGAACCGTTCGACCAGCCCCTCGATGACATGCGTGCCTTTGCGGTTGAATCCATAGAACGGACCCGCCGCCAGATCTTCATAGAGTTGCGAGCGGTTTACCATGGAAGCGGCACGCAGTTTGTCGAAGGTTTCGACAGGCAGCCCCTCCGGATTGCTCTCGGTTTGCAGCATCAGCGGCGTGACCGAGGAGATCAGACCGACTTTCGCAATCCTGTCGGTGCCATAGCGGCCGATGTAGCGCGCAACTTCGCCGCCGCCAGTGGAAAATCCAAATAGCACGGTGTTGTTGAGTTCCAGCGTTTCAATCAGCAGCGCCAGATCGTCGGCATAGGTGTCCATGTCGTTGCCACTCCATGGCTGGCTGGAGCGGCCGTGGCCGCGCCGGTCGTGGGCTATGCAGCGATAACCGCATGACGCCAGGTATTCCATCTGCGATTCCCAGCTATCCGCATTGAGCGGCCAGCCGTGGCTGAAAACGACAGGCTGGCCGTCTCCCCAGTCCTTGTAGTAAATCTCAGTGCCGTCCTTGGTCGTTATCGTGCTCATTTTTTCTCCTCCTGTAACAAGATGATCGCTGGCCGGAAGTTGCTGTTACGGACTTGTCGCATTGGTAGGTGGGTTGTCTCGCCGGCGGGCGAAGGTGAAAGACTGCGCTAACGCGTTCTGCATGAATCAGGTTAGGAGTTTCGCATTCCGTAAAGTTCCCTGTGCTGATTTCATGGATACTTCAAGGCACTGCGAGGTCATACTGCTTTCATAATGAAAAGAGGTTACAAAATGGATCGAGTTTCAGGTGCCGTCATGGGTGCACTTATCGGCGATGCGCTCGGTTTGGGATGCCATTGGTATTACGATCTTGAAGCGATGCGCCGCGATTACGGGCCCTGGGTCTCGGATTACACCACGCCGCGGGCAGAGCGTTATCACGGCGGCATGAAAGCCGGTCAGTTGTCGCAGAGCGGCCTGATTCTTGTCATGCTGCTGCAATCGCTCGCGGAAAATGGCGAATACCGGGAAGACGACTTTACGCGACGTCTTGATGAGGAGCTGTTTCCACAGCTCGACGGCACGCCTGCGCAAGGCCCCGGCGGTTACACCAGCCAGTCGATCCGCGAGGCCTGGCGCCGCAGGGTGGAGCAAAAGAAATCCTGGAGCGAGACCGGCGGCCATGCCGATACCACCGAAGCTGCCGAACGGGCTCTGGCCCTTGCAATCCGCTATGCGAAGGAACCGCACAAGGTCGCCGAGTTCGTTTCCTCGAATTGCCTGCTGACGCAAGCGGACGAAGCCATTGTTGCCATGACGACGGCTTATTGCCTTGTGCTTTCCCGGCTGGTACTCGGTGAGCCATTGACGCCGGAAATTTCCAATACGCTGATGCAGCTGGTAAAGAGCGGTGAAATTCCATTTCATGCCGTGACCGGGACAAACTTGGCGCCGCCACGCCCCGGCGATCCCGATCCGCCGCGCGCCGGAAAATTTTCATCGCCGGATGCCCTGCTGACGCCGGCCTTTATCGCAAGGGCGGCGCTCGACCCGGATATTCGCATCGAGCCTGCCTGGAAAGCCTCTATTGTTTATGGCATGCCGTGCGCGATTTATCATCAGCTCCCCGCAGCTTATTATCTTGCAGCGCGTTTTCATGACGATTTCGAATCCGCCGTCCTGCATGCGATCAACGGCGGCGGGCAGAACATGGCCCGTGCCATGCTGACTGGGGCGCTCGTCGGTGCACAAGTAGGGCTGGAAGGAATTCCCCAGCGTTTCATCGAGGGACTGGAACGCGGCGCCGAATTGCTGGAACTGGCAAAAAGGCTCGAAGGCTGAGGCATTGCACTGTCTCTTGTCGCGCTAATTCCTCATAATACACACCATGGTTTCCGTACATCACCGCATTCCCTTACCCGTCAACGACAGCCACGATCAGCAGGCCTGGCTGGATTCCCTGGCCGGACATTTTTCGCCGGCTGACATCGAAGCGATCCGCCAGGCCTGCGATCTCGCGGCGCCGCTCTATGCCGGACAGGTCGAGCTGACCGGCACGCCGCTCATCCAGCATGCGTTGGGCGCGGCGACCATACTCATCGGCCTCAACATGGACGCCGAGACCATCATCACCACGGTACTGCACGCAGTGCCGGATTTCCTCGACGACTGGAGGCCGAAGATTGAGGAACGCTTCGGTGGCAATGTCACGCGGCTGGTCGATGGCATTTCGCACATGGAACAGATTCAGGAGTTCAGCGAGCTGGAAAGCCTGCACATGCAGGAAGGCCGCAACGGCGACCAGCAGATCGAGGCGCTGCGCAAAATGCTGCTGGCGATGGCGGAGGATATCCGCGTCGTGCTGATCAAGCTGGCTGAACGCACGCAGACCCTGCGCTGCCTGTCAGGCGCCAGCGCCGAACACCAGCGGCTGATTGCGCATGAAACGGAAGGGATCTTCGCGCCGCTCGCCAACCGGTTGGGCATTTGGCAGATCAAGTGGGAAATGGAAGACCTCGCAATGCGCTACCGCGAGCCGCAGCTCTACAAGGAAGTCGCGAAGCTGCTGGACGAACGCCGCGTGGATCGCGAGCAGTACATTGCCGACGTGGTGGCACAGTTGAAGGGCGAACTGCAACAGGCCGGCATCAGCGGCGAAGTGGCCGGGCGACCCAAGCACATCTACAGCATCGTCAACAAGATGAAGCGCAAGCACCTCGACTTCAGCGAGCTTTACGACGTGCGGGGCGTACGCATCCTGGTAAATGACGTGAAGGATTGCTACGCGGCCCTGGGGATGATCCATAACCTGTGGCAACCGATACCCGGCGAATTCGACGATTACATCGCGCGCCCCAAGAGCAACAACTACCGCTCGCTGCACACGGCGGTAAGCGGTCCGCGCGGCCTCGCGCTGGAAGTCCAGATACGCACCTACGAGATGCACCAGCACTCGGAGCTGGGCGTCGCGGCGCACTGGCGCTACAAGGAAGGCGGCAAGTCCGATACCGGTTTCGACGACAAGATCGCCTGGCTGCGGCAATTGCTGGCGTGGAAGGAGGAGGTTGCGGAACAGGGCGACATGCTCGAGCAGTTCCGTAGTGAGCTGTTCCAGGACCAGGTTTACGTGCTGACGCCGCAGGGCAAGGTGATTGATCTGCCCAAGGGCGCAACCCCGCTCGATTTTGCTTACACGCTGCATTCCGACCTCGGCCATCGCACGCGCGGTGCCAAGGTGGACGGCAGTATCGTGCCGCTCAATTACAAGCTGCAAAACGGCCAGCGGGTAGAAATCCTGACTTCCAAGATCGGCGCGCCGAGCCGCGACTGGCTGATGCCGTCGTTGGGCTATCTGCAAAGTCCGCGCGCCCGGGCAAGGGTGAGGCACTGGTTCAAGTACCAGAATTTCGACGAGGATGTGTCGCAAGGGCGTGCCAAGCTGGAGCGCGAACTGCATCGCATCGGCGTGACCGACTTCAATCAGGAAAAGCTTGCGCAGAAGCTGCACTTCAACAAGCTGGAGGATTGCCTGGCTGCGATAGGGCGTGGAGATGTGACCGAGCACCAGATCGCGATGGCGGTGCAGGAGGATATCGCACCAAAAATCGAGCCGGCGCGCTACCCCTCACCTCATCGTGCGCAGAGTGCGACTGAAGCGCAAAGCGTGGTTATCGAAGGTATCGGTAACCTGTTGATCAACTTTGCCAAATGCTGCATGCCGGAGCCCGGTGACAGGATTGTGGCCTACATGACGCGCGATCGCGGTGTGACGATCCACCGCCAGAAATGCAATTTCGTTCAGCGCGTCCCGCTCGAGCGGCAGGGACGGCTGATGAATGCGCATTGGGAGCAGGAGCAGAAGTAACACGTCTCAGAAGCAATTTTTTAAGAGCCAAATATGCGGTAGATATTCCTGCCAGAACCTTTTGCTTCATAGAGCGCGATGTCGGCCTGTTTCAGCAGCGCTTGCAATGTGAGGTCTGAACCGGACTCATAAATGGCGATGCCCAGGCTCAGCTCGATGCGGATGTTGATGTCGAAAACCAGGACCGGCTCCTTGAATGTCTCCAGTATGTTGTCGGCTACCGGACGTACGTCCCGCGGGTCGCTAATTTCTTCCAGCACGATGATGAACTCGTCCCCGCCGACGCGGCTGAGCGTATCCACATTGCGCACGCAACTCGACAGCTTTCGTGCCGTGACCTTCAGCAGCTCGTCCCCGAAATCATGGCCGTACTCATCGTTGAGGCGCTTGAAGTGATCGAGGTCGATATAGATGACGGCCATGGCCCGGCCAAAACGCCTGGCCTGCTCGAAAGCCTGATTCATCCTGTCCTGGAGCAGGCGTCGGTTGGCCACGCCGGTTAGGCTGTCGTACATCGCATGCATGGTCAGTCGCGTACGCTCGAGCATGAAATAGAACACCAGCGAGCCGAGCAGCAGACTGATCGCGAAGCCCATCAAGCCCATCATCAGGATAAGCTTGGGCATGTCGGAGGTTTTTTTCTTGATGGCCCATTCCCATTGGCCGCTGGGGACGTTGCTGAGCAGCGTATAGGCATCCCGGTCGTCGAACAGCCGGGCATCGCCATAGAACGCGGGGACAGCCGGCGTTTCCTTGACCCGGATGGCGAAGTCGTAACCCTTGTCGGGAATATCCTTGAACGCCGCCGGTATTGATGACGGTTGAAAGGATGCCCCAGTACTTGTCCTCGATGAAAATCGGATAGCGGTAGATGAGTCCATTGCCGCCTTGCACCAGATCCAGCGGCCCGACCAGGACACCTTGGCGCGTATCGACCGCCTGTTTTACTTGGGGCCACTGTTGCGGCAGGTCGCGATAGTCGATGCCTATGACTTTTTCATTGCTTTTGCGCGGGTACACGTACGTCATGCGATAACCCACCGAGATGGCAAGATTGCGCACATGCCGGCTACGCGAATGAAGGTCGGCGAGTATGGCATCGATTTTTTCGGACTTCAGTTCGTCGTGGTATACGGAAAGATAGCTCGCCAAGCCGCTCGATATGAACAGCAAGGCATTGAGTTCGCGGTCCACCTGGGTACGCAGCATGCTGCTGTAATGGACGGCTTCGCTGCGGCTGTTGACCTCGTATTTCTCATATTCGGCGCGTGTCAGCAGGCCGAAAAGCGCGATGAAAACCAGAAAAGTGACCAGCCCGTAGATGAAGGGGGTTAAGTTTTTACCGAGCGCGGCATGCGCTCTTGCGGAGATCGAGGCACTGATCCAGCGATGCAGTTGAAGTGAAGCCATGTGCCTATTCTATTAAGCAAACCGGTTGGGAGGGCAGAAAGTCCGCCCCGGCAGACGGCGCAGATCAGCGTACCAGCGACGCGGATTCGCGACGTTCTTCCGAGATCATTTCACGGACTGCACCGGCCACCACGTCAGGTTGGTCGATATGGATATGATGACCGCTGTGGGTGGCGACAATGTAATGGCTCAGGCTGGATAGTCGGGTCAATTCCTTTTGCTGCAATTGCCAGTTTTTTTCCTTGATGTCGCCGTCCTCGCCGTAGGGCCACTCGCGTTTTCCGCGGCTCAGTATGGTCAGCGGCAGATCGCCAAAAGGTCGCGAACGTTGCAATTCCAGGACGCTGTTGCCGAGCGCGCGGTACTCGCCGCGCGACGTTACACGGGACTTGGTACGCAGCAGATTGTCGTTGATGGCAGGTTCGGCTTCCGGGGGGACGGGGAGCGCCTCGGGTTCGACGGGGTGGACCACCATCAGCTGGTTGGATGGCGATGCGGAAGGAGCTGTGCCCGCTTCGTTACGCTGATACGGCAGGCTTTCGGGATGCGATGCCTCGACCAGAACCAGGCCGGCGACTTCCCCGGTGAAGGTGCTGGCAAACAGGCGCATGTTCAAGCCGCCGAATGAATGCCCGACCAGCAGATAAGGCGGAGCAACTTCGGCTTTTTCCAGCAGGGAATGGAGCTCGGCGACGATGCGCTGGCTGTCGCGCGGCCGTGGGCCGGGATCGCTCCAGCCGTAGCCTGCACGGTCATAACTGCATACGAGGGTATCCGTCTTGAGCAGGTTTTGCACGGCCGTCCAATGACTGGACCAGTCGCCCAGTCCGGCATCCATGATTACTGCGGGGCTTCCCATGCCCTGGCAATTGATATGCAAACGATAACCGCCCAAATCCACCAGTTTGCCCGGTGGCGGTACGTCGTAGAAACTGCCATCGGCAATGGCGGATGGCGTCGCTCCTGCAAGGAAAAAGACCAGGATGGACAACGCTGACTGGAAGGCTCGCATACGGTTCCCCTTTACACGCACCGTGTATGAGTATGAGCGTGATTTGTACCGCATTGTTCCATTTTTTATAAATTGCGGCATGATGGAGACCGAATTTCTCCATCGCCGCCGGGAGGCCGTGACATGAAGTACATGAGCAGGATAGCGTGGCTGCACTGGTTTGCATGGCTGCTTATTTTGCCCTGGCTGGGCATGAGCGCAGCCTCCGGCGAGGATCGCGGGCTGCTGTGGAGGATCGAGTCGTCCGGCGCGCCGCCGAG
>DATHWE010000026.1:0-8304 GCA_035460905.1 Methylophilaceae bacterium
GCCACAAGGGATCGAAGGACCGATATATCCGGGTACTTGCCGTAGCGGATTGGCTGACGGAAAACCGCCGCGTGCGTGGCGCGTACGGGTGAATGAGTCCGAGATCGTGTTCGAGGACGCGATCCAGGGCACAATCTGCCAAAATCTGGCCGAGGATATCGGCGACTTCGTACTCAAGCGCGCCGACGGCTATTACGCTTATCAATTGGCGGTCGTCATTGACGATGCAGCTCAAAAGATCAGTCATGTCGTGCGCGGTGCCGATTTGCTCGATTCGACACCTCGCCAGATTCATTTGCAACACTTGCTGGGGCTCCCCACTCCGGGTTACGCGCACCTGCCGGTAGCGGTCAATGCCGCAGGAGAAAAACTGAGCAAGCAGACATTAGCCATGCCGCTGGATATTGAGCACCCCGTTCCGGCATTGCATCAGGCATTGTGCTTTCTTGGACAGGATGCGCCTGCGGAGCTTGCCGCAGACAGCCTACCCGAGCTTTGGCAGTGGGCAAGAGCACATTGGCGCCTGGCGAACATTCCATCGCGCAGGCACCAAGCTGTCACACCGCAGGCTTTCCCTGCACCTGGGTAACCTGGAACTGCCCGGCCAGGCCATGCAGGCGCTGAGAAGTCTGCCGTGCCTGAACGACCGTGTAATTCAGTTCGTCCAATGCGTTGCGCATTGATGAGGTGACGTTGGCCACCCCTTGCACGCGGCTGCCGTAAGAATATGCACCTTGGGAAATATCCTGCAGCAGCAGCAACATACGTTCCAGGATTTCCTGCATGCCGCTGTTGTCGGTAGCGGCTTCTTCAGCCAGTTTCAGCCCTTCTTCCATGCGGCTCATGCCGGTGTCCATATTGACGACAGCGTCCTTGGCCTTGCTCTGCACCGTCGAAATCATCGTGCGGATTTCGCTGGTTGCATGTGCGGTTCTTTCCGCAAGTTTGCGCACTTCGTCCGCAACCACTGAAAAACCACGCCCCGCCTCACCTGCGCGCGCCGCCTCGATGGCCGCATTGAGCGCCAGCAGGTTGGTCTGATCCGCAATTTCGTTGATCACGTCGACGATCTTGCCAATCCGGTCGGTACTGACGCCGAGATCGCGTATGGTCTCCGTCGAGAGGTCGATCGAATGCCGGATGTCCTGAGTACGCTGCTGCACCACATGCAATTGCTGCTGCGAGCCGGTAACTGCCTGCTGCATCGCGTTGCGGATTTCGGCGGTCGTCTGGTTGGCCGAATCGATATCTTCCATCTGCTTTTTCAGCATGGTCGAGATTTCCTGCACCGCATTCAGCACCTGCCGACTCGACTCGGTGGCATGCTGGTTGCGCTGCTGCATGCTGTCGTGATTCGAATTCAATTCATCGGCAGTCATGATGACGCGGCTCACCGTGGAATCCAGCGTGTCGATGAAGCTATTGACCCATTGCGCCATCACGGCGATTTCATCCGTCGCCGCCTCGTTACGGTCGAAACGTTGTGAAAGGTTGCCTCCGCCTTCGGCCAGATTACGGATCACGCGCGCCATGGTACGCATGCGCTCGGTCATCGGCGCGACCGAGAACTTGTAAAAGAAGAAGGAGCCGATCACCATCAACCCAAGATGGAAAAGCTCGGTCTCGACACCGCCCAGATTCATCAGGATGGATGCGGCCATGCTCACGCTCCAGAAACCGAATACGATGGCGAAATAGCTGCGCTTCTGGCGATAGGCAATCGAACGAAAGCGGAACGCTTCTTCCAGGTCGGCCTCGCACATCATGCCCCAGGTATCAGGCGAGCCCGGCATCTGGAAGGTGACGCCTTTGCCGATGACCGGAATGTGCCGGTAATCGGAATAACCGGGATAGGTGACGAACATGTTCTCGCCGTTGCGGATGGTTTCGCGTACGCCGGGATGCAACTGCCCGGTCGCGGGATCGTTGAATACCAGTTCGAGCTCGGTATGTTGCTTCACCGTTACCGTACCGAACGCAGTGCGTACGCCCTGCTTGAGGTTATCGCCCAGGCTGAAGGTGTTGTCCTCGAAACGCGAACGCGACAACGCTGTACCTTGCTTGATGGCCGGATCAAATGTCGAGCTGACCATGAAAAGATAGTTGTCGCCGGACTCGATGAACACGTGTCCAGCTTCGCGCTGGATGATGTCGCCGATCACGTCGTTCGGCACGCGGCCGCACAGGCAGCCGACGGTAACGCCGTCCTTGACCAGCGGCTGGTAGAACATCAGCGTGACCGCATCATGGAATTTGGAACTGCTCGGCCCGATGGCGAGGGTCTGGGTATCTGCGTAGGGTCCGTGCAGGAACTGCGCCTGCAACCCGCACTTTACCGCTTCGGGCAACAGATCCCTGGCTCCAACACGCCGCGCATGGGTCGAGGCCAGTACCTGACCGGCGGTATCGATAATGAATAATTCGGAGAAGTCGAAAAATGCGGCTTTTTTTCTTTGCAGTACAGCAGCATCCGATAGCGGAAAATCCACCAGGAGCTCTTCGGAAAAATGATCCAGCATGCTCCATTGCTGCCTTGCCCAGCCGCGCAGCATCTTGACCCGGGTGCCGGCGATCCCTTCGAATGTCTGCTCCAGCACCGGGTACCGGCGTTTGTTCAAATAGCAGGCCCAGCGCATCGCCAGTTTCCCGGTCTTGCCCAGCAATGGCAGCCAGTGACGTTCGGCAGACGTCAGATTCATCTGTTGACTCTTTAACACTACATCTCTCCTTTGAGTTGGCGCCATCCCCTTTGATGACGCCAAGCGAGAGTTAGCAATCCCCGTGCCACGGAACCAACAGGGTTATCTCCTGGTCGCAAGAGTTTGATAATATGCGCGCTTTAGACGTCACTCCGAATCCCCAATGTCAATCACCGACTCCAGCCTGTCCCGCTTCATCTTCGAACATGCCCCAATACGGGGCGAATTCACTCATGTCGGTGAAGCCTGGCGAACCATGCTGGCCCAGCACGACTACCCTCTCGTACTGAAAGGCCTGCTGGGCGAACTGGTAGCGGCGAGCGCGCTGCTGGCGGCCACGCTCAAGCTGAGAGGCTCGCTGATCCTGCAAATTCAGGGAAACGGACCGATTTCGCTGCTGGTGGTGGAATGCACCGGTGATCTGAAAATGCGCGCTACCGCAAAATGGAAAGGCGAACTGCCGCAAACGAAACTGAGCGACCTGGTTGGCCAAGGCAGCTTTGTCATCACGCTGGATCCCAAGGATGGCAATCAGACCTATCAAGGCATTGTGCCGCTCGAAGGCGACAGTGTCGCAGAGGTGCTTCAGAACTACATGACGCGCTCCGAACAGCTGGAAACGCGTCTATGGCTGGCCGCGGACAGCACCTGCGTGGGCGGCATGTTGTTGCAGAAGATGCCGGAGCAGGAAGCCCAGGACGACGACGCATGGAACCGCGCCGGCCAGCTGGCGGCAACGCTCACGCCGAACGAGTTGCTTGAGTTACCCGCGCCGGATATCCTGCATCGCCTGTTCCATGAGGAGGACATCCGATTATTCGAAGCGCAGGAAGTGCGCTTCGAATGCACTTGTTCGCGGGATAGCGTCACCAGCATGCTGCGCATGCTGGGTCATGATGAAATCCGCAGCATTGTCGAAGAACACGGCCGCGTCGAAGTGCACTGCGAATTTTGCAACCAGCGCTATGAGTTCGATCCTGTCGATGCGGAACAGGTTTTCGCTACCACGATCAAGGTACCCAGCAGCGAGGCCAAGCACTAAACGCTAAATCCCCACCATGCCTTCCAGCACTTCAGCCGTCACCGGACGGCTGAAAAAATATCCCTGGAACTCGTCGCAGCCTATGCTGCGCAGATAGTCGTACTGATACTGCGTCTCGACCCCTTCCGCAATCACCTTCAAGCCCAGGCTTTGTCCCAGGGCCACGATGGCGCGCAATATCGCCAGATTCGCCGGCTCGGTCTCCAGATCGTCGACGAAGGCCTTGTCGATTTTGAGGCGGTCAATTGGAAAATGCTTGAGATAGGCCATGCTGGAATAACCGGTGCCGAAGTCGTCGATGGCGAGACTCACTCCGAGGGCCTTCAGGGCGTGCAAGGTCTCGATGAATTTCTCGGTATCGTGCACCAGCATGCTCTCGGTAATTTCCAGCTCAAGGCATCCCGCGTCCAGCCCGGCCCGCTGCAACGCGCTTTCGACCATCCTGACAAGGCCCGGCTGCCTGAACTGGCGCGGTGAAACATTCACCGCAACCGGCACCGGGTAACCCAGCGTCTCCCTTAATTCGCGCGCCTTCCGGCAAGCTTCGCTCAACACCCAGCTACCGATTTCCTCGATCATCCCGGTTTCCTCGGCGACAGGGATGAAACTGCCGGGAGATATCATTTCCTCGCCCGGCGGTTGCCAGCGAACCAAGGCCTCGACGCCGCAAATCCGGCCGCTTACAAAGTCCACCTTGGGCTGGTAATACAACTGAAATTCCTTGTTTTCGATCGCCCGCCGCAAGCGGTATTCGATATCCATCCGCTCCATCAACATGGCATTCAGTTCGCGCGTGTAGAACTGGAAGTTGTTACGCCCGGCCTGCTTGGCCTTGTACATCGCCGAATCCGAGTTCTTGAGCAGCGTGTTGTAATCGCTACCGTCGTCCGGGTAAATGCTGACGCCGATGCTGCACGAAACCGCGTAATCCCAGCCATTGATGGCGAAAGGCTGGGCGATCGTCGCCAGCACCCGCTGCATGCTTTGCGAAACGTCCTCGACCTTGTGCAGGCCGTTGATCAACAGCACGAACTCGTCCCCGCCCAACCGCACGACCGTATCCGAATCGCGCACGCAAGCCGCCAGCCGCGCTGCCATGGTCACCAGCATCTCGTCCCCGATGTGGTGCCCCATGCTGTCGTTGATCATCTTGAACTGATCCAGGTCGACGAATGCGACAGCCACTTTCGAGTGATAGCGATCGGCGAAGCTGATGCACTGCTGCAGGCGGTCGGCCAACAAGGTACGGTTCGGCAGTCCCGTCAGGCTGTCGTGTGTTGCCTGATATTCGATCTGCTGCTCGTAATTCTTGCGCTCGGTGATATCTTCCACCGTACCTTCGTAAAACATCAGATTGCCGTCGGCGTCGCGCACTTCGCGAGCGTTTTCGGTAATCCAGATAATGTCACCGTTCTTGCGATAAACCTGCGCCTCGAAATGCTGCACCCGGCCCTGCGCCTGCATCAGGTTGACGAATTCGTTCCGTTTTCCGGGTTCGACATAAAGCTGCTTCTGGATGTCGGAGATGCCATGGATAAGATCGTCGATGGAGTCATAGCCGTAGATACGGGCCAGCGCCGGGTTGAAATTCAGGTACGTGCCCGAGGGCGTCGTCTGGTAAATGCCTTCGATGGCATTTTCGAATATTGAGCGGTAGCGCTCTTCTGCCTCGAGTGCCACCTCTTCGCTGCGCTTGCGCAACGTGATGTCCTGGATGAAGCCTTCCAGCGCCTCGACCTCCCCCGACTCGTTAAACAAGGGCAAGCCCCGTTCCAGCACCCAGCGGATTCCGCCATCGGCATGCACGATCCGGTACTCCGCTTCGAACGCCTTTCCTTTCGCGGAAACCTCGGCGAAGCGGCTGCGCACCCACGTGCGGTCGGCCGGATGGGTAATCTGTTCATAGGAGATGCGCTTGTTGTACAACATGTCTGAGGGCGCATAGCCCGTCAGTCCAAGGCCTCCCTGGCTGATGAACACCATGGTCCAGTTTTCATCGTAAAGACAGCAATAAACCATACCCTCCAGGTTGTCCAGCAGGGAGTCGAGCATACGCTCACGGTCTTCCAGCAATGCGCGCAGGTTGGCGCTTAGCTTGATATGCGGAGCAAACGGGAGCACTTGCCCCTCCATTTCGATCATGGGAAAGTCAAAGTCTGGACGATTCATGGAGCATTAAAAGCAGGTTTCATGCCGGACATTTTTAAGACGAATGGGCTGAAAATGTTAGCGTACACCAACATCAGGCGCCGCTGAAGTGCGGGCGCACCACACTAGTGCGCGAGCTGGCGTACCCGTTCAAAAAAACAGATGGCGGATGCCGCAGCAGCGTTCAGCGATTCGACGCTGCCCGGCATGGGAATAATGACTCGCTCGGTTGCCGCCTGCTGCAGCTCGGGCGACAGGCCGGCGCCTTCGTTGCCGATGACAAACATGACCCCGCCGGTCAGATCCAGGTCATACAGCGTTTTACCTGCACCCAGACTGGTGGCGATGGACATGCCGCGAAAAGAGATCATTTTTTCAGCCAGATTTGCGCGTTCCTCGATCACCATCGCAAAATGCGCGCCCATTCCTGCACGCAACACCTTGGGCGACCAGGCATCCACGCATCCCGTAGACAAGCAGGCAAGCTGCGCACCGGCGGCGGCGGCAGAACGCAGGATGGAACCAAGATTGCCAGGGTCCTGTATATCCTCCAGCAATATGCAGAACTGCGGATTCTCCGGCAGTCGGGGATGCGGCATCTCTACCATCGCGAGAATGCCGACCGGCGTTTCCACCGGCGAGATTTCGGCAAAAAGAGTGTCCGCCAATACAACCACTTGATGCGCCGTGCTGTTTTCCACGAGGCGCACACACTCTTCGCGCGTCACCCCGCTTTCCGAAACCACCAGCAACTCTGGCGTACCGCCCGCCGCCATGTAGGCTTCGACCAGATGGACACCGTCCAGCAGCGTCCGGCCCGCCTTGCGGCGTTCCTTGGCGGACTCGGCCAGTTTCTTCAGTTGCTTGTAGGTGGGGTTGTCCCGGGATATGATGTTTTTCATAGGCTGCCTGTCGTATCCGGCCATTATAAATTCAAGACCCTCTCAAAGATTGCCCTCATGCAGATTGAACGTATTCTCCACTCGCAGGGCTTCGGCGCACGCAAGCTGTGCCGCATCCTGGTTCGCCATCACGAAGTGACCGTCAACCGCGAGCCGTGCGACGACCCATTCGCGGATTTCAGCACAGATAACCTGCACTTCACCGTCAAGGGCGAAGCCTGGGAATATCGCGAAAAAGCCCACCTGATGCTGAACAAGCCGGCTGGCTACGAATGCTCGCTGAAACCGCTGCATCATCCCGGGGTGCATGCATTATTGCCGATGCCGCTGCGCGAGCGCGGCGTGCAGAACATCGGCCGGCTGGACGAGGATACCACCGGCCTGCTGCTGTTTTCCGACGACGGGCAGTTCATCCACCGCATGGGCTCGCCCAAATGGAAAGTGCCCAAGGTCTACCAGGTGACGCTGAAGCATCCGGCTGATGAAAAACAGATCGGTGCGTTGCTGCAGGGCGTGCTGCTCAACGACGAAACCGTGCCGATCGCCGCGCTGGCTTGCGTAGCCGTGACGGAACACGTCTTGCACCTCACACTGGGCGAAGGCAAATATCACCAGGTGAAGCGCATGGTCGCGGCGGCAGGCAATCGCGTCGAGGCGCTGAAGCGCATCGCCATCGGCCGCCTGGCCTTACCGGACGACCTGCCGGAAGGGCAATGGCGCTGGCTGAGCACCGCCGATCTCGAAAACCTCACCCCACTCAAGGAGACACTGCCATGATGCTCGCTCTTGTTCCGTTCTACGCCTCGCTGCTGGCGCTGGGTTTTATTGTGCTCAGCATGCGCGTCATGATAGTTCGCCGCCAGGAGAAAGTGGCCTTGGGCGATGGCGATAACCCGCGCCTGCGCCGTACCATCTGCGCCCACAGCAATTTCGCCCACTACGTGCCGCTGGCACTGCTGTTGCTGGCATTCGTCGAAATGGCCGAAGCGCCGAACCTGCTGATTCATATCCTGTGCCTGGCACTGCTGATCGGCCGCTGCTTGCATGCTTATGGCATCAGCACTGCGGAAGGAAACAAGGGCTTGCTCACCTTGGGCATGGTGCTGACATTGGCGTCTATTTTGCTCGCAGCGCTCTATCTGCTCCTAACGACGCTGATACGATTTTCCATCGCCAGTTAAGAATTAGCTGGCTATTGGAGTCAGCCTGCGTATAATCCGCGGCTACCGTGCGTGCTACCAATCAGCGCACCGGTCATTTTCCCACCTGATCGTTTCGATCATTAAATTCGTCTGCCTCGATTGGTGCCCTCAGCTTGAGCGGCAGGCCGTCGCAGGAGTTTTACCTTGTCTCAAGAAATCAAATTTGCCGACCTCGGGTTGGCTGAACCCTTGCTGCGCGCCATTGCTGACGCCGGCTACACCATCCCCACCCCGGTCCAGGCGCAAGCCATACCGCAAGTGCTGAAGGGCGGCGACCTGCTGGCCGGAGCGCAGACCGGCACCGGCAAGAC
>DATHWE010000027.1:0-25074 GCA_035460905.1 Methylophilaceae bacterium
GGGCAACGCCATCAGCAGCGCAGTCAGGAACTGGCTGGATACATTGCCGCGCACGGAAACCTTATTGCCGCTGACGGCAGACGGGAAAATCTCCAGCGGAGGAAACCCTTCATTGCCCAGGTAACGTATATCTGCGCCGGCCTGGCGCAGTGCCTCCACCAGGTCGCCAATCGGACGCTCGTGCATGCGTGCGACGCCGGAGAGTTTGTAATGTCCGCCGGATAGGGCTAGCGCGGCAGTCAGCGGACGGAAGGCGGTACCGGCGTTGCCGAGGAAGAGGTCGGCTTCCTTCACCTTGAATGCGCCGCCCATGCCGGTTACTTTCCAGTCGTCGGCGCCGGTTTGCTCCAGCGGTACACCGAGGATTTTCAGAGCATCCAGCATGCGCGCGGTGTCGTCCGACGCGAGCAGGTCGCGGATGTGCGTCGTGCCTTCGGCCAACGCGGCAAGCAGCAGCGTGCGGTTGGAAATGCTCTTGGAACCGGGCAGCTTGATGGCACCTTCGGCCCGGCTGGCGGGGGACAGATTCAATGTTTCCATGGTCATTTGTTGTGAGTGTTGGCCCAGTCATTACGGGCGTTGCGGGCGTGTTCGAACGCATTGGCGAGCGCATCGCCGTCTTGCGCGTCAATCAGGCTACGGATTTGCGTGAGGCGCGCAATATATGCGTCCAGTTCCTGCAACATTGCCGGCCGATTGGCGAGACAGATGTCGCGCCACATTTCCGGCGAGCTGCCGGCAATGCGTGAGAAGTCGCGGAATCCGCCGGCGGCGAAGCTGAACAATTGTTCGGCATCAGGACGGCGTGCGATTTCCTCGACAAGGGCGAAGGCCAGGACGTGCGGCAGATGGCTGACCGCTGCGAAAATGCGGTCATGCATTTCCACCGTCATATCGATGACGAAAGCGCCGCAGTGGCGCCAGAAGTCGGTCACCATGTCGACACTGGCAGCCGTATTTTCCGGCAGTGGGGTCAAGATCACATTCTTGCCGTCGAACAACTCGGTCTTGGCGGCGGTGACACCGCTTTTTTCTGCGCCGGCGATCGGGTGCCCCGGTACGAAGAGCGGCAATTTGTCGCCGAGATTCGCACGCGCTGCGGCTACCACATCGCCCTTGGTGCTGCCGGCGTCGGTTACGACGGCTTTTGCACTCAGGTGTGGGGCCATGGTGGCCATCACGTCCGGCATCTGGCCGACGGGTATCGCGAGCAGAACCAGATCGGCGTCGGCAACGGCCTGCTCGATAGGTTCGATTTCATCGATCACGCCGAGCCGCAGTGCGGCATCAATATTTTCACTGGGACGCCCTACGCCAACTATGCGTCGCGCGAGTCCAGCCCGTCGAGCGGCAAGCGCGACCGAGCCGCCGATAAGGCCGACGCCAATGATGACCAGTTTGTCGAGCATGATGTACGTGGTGGAAAAAAGGGAGGTATTCTATCACGATGACAAGCTTGGCTTGTCTCCTGCTGAGCGCTGAGGAAAGCAATCAACCCTATGGAAGTACAGAATAAACTGGTCATCGGTATCGCCTCGCGGGCGCTGTTCGACCTGTCGGCAAGTCACGAGGTATTCGAGAAGGACGGAGTGGAAGCTTATTGCCGTTACCAGATCGAGCACGAGGACAACCCGCTGGAGCCTGGTGTGGCATTCGGATTGACGCGGAAGCTGTTGGCGCTAAACCAGCAAGGTCAGTCTGCGCGCGTTGAAGTAATTCTTCTGTCCCGTAACAGCGCCGATACCGGATTGCGGGTGTTCAACTCGATTCGGCATCACAAGCTTGGTATTGAGCGGGCGGTCTTCACACGCGGTGAAAGTCCGTTCCGTTATGTGCCGGCATTCGGCGTGCACCTTTTCCTGTCGGCAGACCCGGTGGACGTGAGGCAGGCCCTGGATTCCGGCTATGCGGCGGCGACCATCCTGCCATCCAATGTCGGAAGCAATGAAACGGACCAGTTGCGTATCGCTTTCGACGGCGACGCGGTGCTGTTTTCTGATGAAGCGGAGCGCGTCTACAAGGCCAACGGCCTGGCGGCGTTTTCGGACAGCGAGGTGTTGGCGGCGCGCGAGCCGCTTTCCGGTGGGCCGTTCAAGAACTTTCTTGCGATGCTGCATCGCATCCAGTCTGAATATCCGCCGGACGAGTCGCCGATCCGCACTGCGCTCGTCACAGCGCGCGGCGCTCCTGCGCACGAACGGGTGATCCGGACGTTAAGGCATTGGGGTATTCGTATCGATGAGGCGTTATTCCTGGCCGGCATGGACAAGGGACCATTCCTGCATGCATTCGGGGCGGATATTTTCTTCGACGATCAGAGCAAGCATTGCGAATCGGCACGTATGCATGTGGCGACTTGCCATGTGCCGCATGGAGTTGCGAACGAGTAGGCCTGTTTCAGTAGTATTCGGCGAATGCATTGCGGTAGATTCAGGGATGACTGCAAGACGCGCGGTAAACCGAAATTTCGTTTCGTAACCTACGCTCTGCAGCAGATGCGCTCCGATATCTACGCAACCCAGTAGGACAGTCATGCTTGGCGCATTGTCGCTTGCTTGCCACGTGTTTGGAAAAACCAAACTGAGGTTCGCGCCTTACTTCAAATCCTGATGCATGACCTTCGCATTGCCGAATACTACTGAAACAGGCCTTACTGAATAAGGGTGGCGTTCCGAAATTGGGGGCCAATGCCAGAACGCCGGTGCCACGGAGATGACATTAATGTGACCCCGTAAAATTACCGAAAGTTCAGGCGATGTCCGGGTTTTTTTCGAGTGTCTGCCATTCCCCGTCCAGCAAGGCTTCCAACGGCTCGAAACTTTTCTTGTAAGCCATTTTTCGGCTTTCGGCGATCCAGTAGCCTAAGTAGAGATAAGGCAGATGTAATCGTTGGCACCATTCGGCGAGCCACAGGATGCTGTAAGTGCCGTAGCTTGCAGTCGTTTCGCTGCAATCGTAAAAGGTATAGACCGCAGAGAGCCCGTCGCGAACGCAGTCCACGACGCTCACTATCTTGAGCACGCCGTTTTCGCGGAATTCGACCAGCACGGTCTCGACGTTGCTTTGTGCAAGAAAGTTGCGGTACTGATCGGCGCCATCCGCATCCATGCCGCCACCGGTGTGCCGGGAATGCTGGTAGTCGCGATAAAGCCGGAAATGCTCTTCCGAATAATGCAGGTCGAGTACTTCAGCCGTCAGGTTCGCGTGATGCTTCCAGGCGCGTCGCTGACTGCGGGATGGTTTGAACGCCGCCACCGGCAGGCGTACCGGAATGCAGGCCGTGCAATTTTCGCAATGCGGACGGTAGGCGAATTTGCCGCTACGGCGGAAGCCGAGCTGTATCAGTTCGCTGTACACGCGATTGTCGATCAGGTGGTGGGGTGCGGCAATCAGCGATTGTGCCTGGCGACCCTCGAGATAACCGCAAGGGTAGGGCGTCGTTACGTAGAACTGGATGCGCTGGAGTGGCGGATCATTGGGCAGGGTCATGGAAGTTCCACTTTCCTGAGGAATCAGGCTTCAAGTTTACCAATTCCGTCAGCCGCCGGGCAAATTCGTCCCGCGGAATTTCGCGTGCGCCCAGACTGGCGAGATGAGGCGTATGCATCTGGCAATCAATCATGCCGTAACCCTGCTGCTTCAGGTGTCGTACCAGATGCACGAAGGCGAGCTTGGATGCGTCAGTCGCGCGATGAAACATCGATTCGCCGTAAAACATGCGGCCGATGGCGACGCCGTATAGCCCGCCGACCAGTTTGCCCTCCATCCAGGTTTCAATGGAATGGGCATATCCCAGGGCATGCAGGTCGCAATAGCCATCAAGTATTTCGGGAACGATCCAGCTGCCATCCTGCTCAGGACGCGGTGTGGAGGCGCAGGCCAGCATCACCTCACGAAACGCCGTGTCGCAGCGGATTTCGTAATCCTGCTTTTTAAGTCGTTTTGCCAGCGAGCGCGATATCTTGAGTTCATTGGGAAACAGCACCATGCGCGGGTCCGGACTCCACCATAGCGGTGGCTGGCCAGGGTTGTACCAGGGGAAGATGCCATGCCGATAGGCGTCGAGCAGGCGCTGCGGTGTAAGGTTTCCGCCAGCGGCAAGCAAACCGCTGGGTTCTTTCAATGCACGTTCCAGAGGGGGAAAAGGGGTGTCAGTGTCCAGCCACGGGATCATGTTGCAATCAGCCGGCCACGATACATACCCATCTGGCAGGTGAACTCATACTCGCCGGGTTTCAGCGCCGGAAGATTAACGGTGGTGGGTTTGCCAAAAGGTAGCTCTGCGCTGATGCCAAGATCGGCGAATACGACTTTTTCAGCGCAGGGTGTTGCGTCATGGCGAGTGAAGTGCAGCGTCAACGCTTGTCCGGCCGGGACTTCGAGCGCGGCAGGCTGGTAGGTACCATCCTTAACCAGAATGTCGATCGTTTGCTGTGCCTCCATATGGGTGGCTTTGGGGTTGGACAGCCAGAACCACCATATGATCAGTACGATGGCGGCTATGCCGCCCAGAGTGACAAAGATACTCATGGTTTGAACCACCTGAGGCGACCGGCATTGCTGACCACGGTTACGGACGACATGGCCATCGCTGCCCCGGCAATCATCGGATTGAGCAGCAGACTGAAAATCGGATAGAAAATGCCGGCGGCAATCGGGATGCCGAGCACGTTGTAGATGAAGGCACCGAAAAGATTCTGCCGGATGTTGCGCACCGTGGCGCGTGAAATGGCAATTGCGTTGGGTACGCCATGCAGGGAGCCGGACATCAGGGTGACGTCGGCGGACTCGATGGCGACGTCGGTGCCGGTGCCGATGGCGAAACCGACGTCGGCGCGTGCCAGCGCTGGTGCATCGTTGATGCCGTCGCCAACCATGCCGACCTTTTCGCCGCGTGCGATCAATTCGGCTACCTGCTTGTCCTTATCCTGCGGCAGCACTTCAGCGAATACGGCGTCGATACCGACCTGTTTCGCCACGGCGTGTGCGGTGGCGGCATTGTCGCCGGTGAGCATGACTACCTTGATGTGCAACGCATGCAGCCGCGCGATAGCGGTTTTTGAATCCGGCTTGATCGGGTCAGCAACCGCGACGATGCCCGCCAATACACCATCGACGGCCAGGAACATCGGGGTTTCAGCGCGCGCAGCAGACTGTTGCGCCTGAGCATGCAGAGCGGTGCAATCGATGCCGTGCTCCTCCATGAACTTGTAGTTTCCGAAACGGACATGCTTGCCGTCGACTTCGCCGTGCACGCCTTGTCCGGCAACCGCCTGGAAGTTCTGTACTGGCAACAGCGTCAAATCGTGTCCCTTGGCGGCGTTGAGCACGGCTTCTGCCAGCGGATGCTCGGAACCCGCCTCCAGGCTGGCGGCGAGGTGCAGCAGTTCGACTGTATCCCGGCCGGCGGCAGGAATCAGCGAGGTCACCGCCGGTTTGCCCATGGTCACTGTTCCTGTCTTGTCGAGTATCACGGTAGTCAGGTTTCCCGCCTGCTGCAACGCATCGCCGTTGCGGATCAGTATGCCGTGCTCGGCAGCTTTGCCGACGCCCACCATCACCGACATAGGCGTTGCCAAACCCAAGGCGCACGGGCAGGCGATGACCAACACCGTCACGGCCGCAACCATCGCGAAGTTGAGTTGCGGCTCCGGCCCGATATTGAACCAGACGACAAAAGTGACGACTGCGACGATCAATACGGCCGGGACGAACCAGGCGGAAACCGTGTCGGCCAATCGCCCGATTGCCGGTTTGGCGCCTTGTGCCTGACGCACCATCTCGACGATGCGCGACAAGGCGGTGTCCTTGCCGACACGCGTCGCTTTAAAAAGAAAGGTGCCGCTTTTATTGAGCGTGCCGCCGGCAACTTCACCGCCGGTCTGCTTTTCGACCGGCATCGGCTCGCCGGTGAGCATGGATTCATCGACTAGGGAGTGGCCTTCGATCAACACGCCGTCCACTGCAATTTTTTCGCCGGGTCGAACACGCAGCGTGTCGCCAACGCGTACTTCCGCTAACGGGATATCTATTTCCTGGCCGTCGCGCACCACGCGTGCGGTCTTGGGTTTCAGGCCGATCAATCGCTTGACTGCTTCAGAGGTGCGTCCGCGCGCGCGCATCTCCAACGCCTGCCCCAGCACCACCAGGCCGATGACCACCGCGATGACGTCCCAGAAGGGTTCGGCCGTGCCGGCCGGGAATAACTGCGGCGCGGCGGTGACGGTGAGTGAGTAGCCCCAGGCTGCTGCCATGCCGAGGGCAATCAAGGTATCCATCGTGGCGGTATGATTGCGGAACGATTTCCATGCACCGATGAAAAATTGCGGACCGGAGTACAGCATCACCGCCAGGGTCAGCAGCGCGAGCACCGGCGATGCTCCTTGCATCAATGCATGCGGCATCGCGCCGCCCAACATGGCCGGAAAGCCGAAGGCGAGAGCCGGAATAGCGACTGCCAGCGCAAACCAGGATTTGCGCATCAGCAAACGATAATGCGCGTGTTCAGCAGCTTCTTTTTCGCTGTCGGCGGTTTCTTCGTCAACAATTTCGCTGGCCTGATAGCCGGCTTTGTCAACTGCTGCGAGCAGGATGGCTATTTCAGCATTGCCGCTGACCTCAGCGGTGCGGCTGGCGTAATTGACGTTGGCGTCTATGACGCCGGGCGCGGCACGCAGGGCTTTTTCCACGCTGGCGACGCAGCCAGCGCAGCGCATGCCGTCAATGGCGAGGCGGATGGGTTCGTTTGGGGTGTTCATCACTCAAGCGTACTGCGCGCCGACGCCGTATGCAAGGCATACTCATACACGCTTGTCCGGTTAAAAATCCGCGCGCATAATGCCGTCATGCATTGTCGTCCTTTCTTTCGCCTGCTCGTGCTGTTTGCCATGCTGGTGAGCCTGCCGCTGAACGGGCTGGCCGCCATCACCATGCCTGCCTGCGACGCGCACGGAACCGCCATGAAAATGCACATGGATGCCGAACGGATGGTAGTGATGCCCGATTGCGATCATCACGAGCCGGAAGCCCCGTCGGGCAAAACGGCCTGCGATCAGTGTTTCTCCTGCCATGTGGTATCCGCACAGGCACTCGTTCCAATCATTCTGTCGCTGCCGGAAATGGCCATTGCCCTGAAATTCTCCGCGGCAATCGCAGAAAAACCGCAATCCGTTGTTTCCTCCCTTTTTCGACCTCCCATCTCCGTACTCGCCTAGCTGAAGGCTGTCCGGCGCATTGACGCCGACCCAGCTTGACAATGTCGTGCGGAATTCGCCCGGCCATCCTTCAGCACCTACGCTAGACGCATTTCGTCAACCGTTGGCACCAGCGCCGCCAATACGCGTTGCGCCGGCCAGCACGATGCGTCCGGGATTCCGTGAATCCTGCCCCGATAGACACGACTGATATAAAGGATAGTCCTCAATGAAAAAAATTCTGATTGCCGCATTGGCACTGGCAGCGTTCGCCATGGCTGCCGCTCCCGGGCATGCCGACGACGCCCGCCACCCCAAGGCCGAGGCGCAAAAAAGCTACGCCGCGAAGGGCGAGGTGGTCGCCGTGGACAAGGCGGCCGGCAAGGTGAAGCTGAAACACGAAGCCATCCCGGAACTGGAGTGGCCGGCCATGACCATGTTTTTCGCTGTTGCCGACAAGGCCCAGCTGGATACGCTGAAGGCCGGTGCGCGTGTCGAGTTCCAGTTTGTGAAGGTCAGCGGCAGTGCGCCGCTGATTACCGAAATCAAGCCGGCGAAGTGAAAGGAGGCCAGCCGGGCATTGCCTCGGCCGGTCATCCGGAGGAAACAGGTGAACCTATGAAAACGAACAAACAGCTTCGATTCCTGGTTTTGGCGGTCGCCCTCCTGGCGGTGTCGTCGGCGCAGGCGGACGAAGCCATGGCACTGCTTGGCGCCAATGTGCAGGAGCTGCTGGAATGGGCCGACACGCACAATCCAGAACTGGTTGCGCAGCGCTACGAGATCGATGCTGCCAATGAGCGGATCGTGCCGGCCGGAGCACTGCCAGATCCCACACTGCGTGCGACATTTATGGATTTCGCCGGGCCGGGCGCGCCGGATGGTTTCAATCCGCTGCCCGGCAAGGGTAGTGGAACCCAGTACAGGCTGGGACAGACCATTCCCTGGTGGGGCAAGCGCGACCTGCGCAAAGCGGTTGCCACGGCGGAAGCGGAGCAGGCGATAGGGCGTCGGCAAGCGACCGTCGTCGAAATCCATGCCCGGATCAAAAGCACCTATGCGCAGTATTACCAGGCCGTCGGTTTGAAAAAACTCGCCGAGGACATCCTGCGCCTGCTGAATGAGTTGGAGGCGGTAACGCAGGCGCGTTATGCCGGCGGGCTGACGCCGCAGCAGGACGTGATCCGGGCGCAGGTCGAAAAGACCGCGCTGCGTTCCGAGATAATCAATCTGGAGACTGAGCAGCATCACGCCATGGCCAGGTTGAACGTGGCGCTGGGGCGGTCGCAGCTGGCGCCCATTGCCGAGCCGCAATCGCTGCGCCGCGTTGCGCCAGAAAAGCTGGATGTTGCAACCCTGGGGGAAAAGGTGGCGCGCACCAATCCGCTACTTGCCACGCAGTCGGCCCAGATCGCGGCAGCCGATGCCAACCGGCGCCTGGTGGAGAAGAACCGCTATCCCGATGTCACGCTCATGATTGCCCCGACCCAACGCGGCGGCAGCATCGATAGCTGGGAGGCGATGGTGGAGGTTAATCTCCCCATCCGTTTCGATACCCGCCGTGCGCAGGAAAGCGAGGCGGGTGCGATGCTGGCTGCCGCCAGGGAGCGCCGGCAGGCGCTGGCGAACCAGGTGGCGGGCGAATTGCAGGAATCGCTGGCGGCACTGGATGCTGCGGTGAAACAGGAACAACTGATCGCCAATACCCTGCTGCCGCAGGCCGAACTGACGTTCCGCTCCGCGCTGGCCGGCTACGAGGCGGGCAAGGTGGATTTCGCCACGCTGCTCGACGCACAGCGCGCGATCAAGCGCGCCCGGCAGGACAGCCTCAAGGCGCGCGTTGAGCAGGAAGTGCGTATTTCCGAAATCGAAAGCAGGGTGGGAGAAGAATTATGAAGGGCGCCTCTAAAAAAGTATTTTACGGGATGCAGCGCAAGGCGCGCGGAGCGCAGAACCCGAGACATATCAATTGGATAGGCGAGGGGACGAGCACCGCGCAACGCTGCGATGCGCCCGTAAAATGGGTTTTTGGAGGTGCTCTATGAAAAAGACCGGCATCTGGATTGTGCTGGGTCTGATCGGCCTGGCTGCCGCAACCGGCGCCGGCTACTGGCTGGGGATGAAACGGACGGAACCGGTGGAGATGTCCGCCGCCCCCGCCCAGGCCGAGCGCAAGATCCTCTATTACCGCAACCCGATGGGCTTGCCGGACACTTCGCCGGAGCCGAAAAAAGACAGCATGGGCATGGACTACATCCCGGTCTATGCAGACGAAGCGCCGGCCGCACCGGCGGCGAGCCCCGCGGAGAACGAGCGCACAATCCTGTATTACCGTAATCCGATGGGCCTGCCCGATACCTCGCCTGTTCCCAAGCAGGACTCCATGGGCATGGATTACATCCCGGTGTATGCCGACGAAGTGGCGCAGCCGGGGCAGGTCAGCATTAGCCCGGACAAGGTGCAGAAGCTGGGCGTCCGCACCGAGCCTGCCGTGCTGCGCGAGTTGGCAAGGATGGTGCGCGCTGTCGGCCAGTTTCAGGTGGACGAGCGGCGGTTGCATACCGTCACCGCCAAGTTCGAGGGCTATATTGAGCATCTCTCCGTCAATGCCACCGGTCAGCCGGTGAGGCGCGGGCAGGCGCTGATGCAGGTGTACAGCCCGGAGCTGGTCGCTGCCCAAGAGGAATACCTGATCGCCTGGAAAGGCCGCGAGACCCTGGCAAGCGGCACCGAGGAATCGCTGACTGGCGTCGGCCAACTGGCGGAAGGCGCTCTCAGGCGCCTGCGCAACTGGGATATATCCGATACCCAGTTGCAGCGCCTGCAGCGGGAAGGCAAGGCCACCCGCACACTGACGCTTTACTCTCCGGCCAACGGCGTGGTGCTGGAAAAAACTGCAGTTGCCGGCATGCGCTTCATGCCGGGTGAGCCGCTATTCAAGATTGCCGATCTGTCGACCATTTGGCTGATTGCGGACGTGTTCGAGCAGGATCTCGCGCAAGTGCGCGTCGGACAGCCAGTTAAGATCAGCGTCGATGCCTATCCCGAAAAAGAATTCGGCGGCAAGATCGCCTACATCTACCCGACGGTGGTGCCGGAAACGCGCACGGCCAAGGTACGAGTGGAATTGGCCAATCCGGGCGGCATGCTCAAGCCCGACATGTACGCCAATGTGCAGCTGGATGCAGGCGACGGCAAGGCCAGGGTGCTGACGGTGCCGGATTCGGCGGTGATCGACAGCGGCACGCGCCAGGTGGTGCTGGTGCAGCGTGCCGAAGGCTTGTTCGAACCGCGCGAGGTCAGGCTGGGCCGGCGCGGCGACGGCTATGCCGAAGTGCTGCAAGGCGTTGCTGAAGGCGAGCAGGTCGTGGTGCGCGCCAACTTCCTGATTGACGCGGAAAGCAACCTGCGGGCGGCGCTGGGCGGTTTCGGCGAAAGCGCCTCAGCTAGCGGGTCCGGCCACGAGGGGCATTGAGATGTTGGAACGCATCATTGCCTGGTCGGTGCGCAACGTCTTTCTGGTGCTGCTGGCGACGCTGTTCGTCGTCGGCGCCGGAATTTACGCGCTGGTGAAAACACCGCTCGACGCGATTCCCGATCTCTCCGACGTGCAGGTCATCGTCTATACCGAGGTTCCCGGCCAAGCGCCGCAGGTGGTGGAGGATCAGGTCACCTATCCGCTCACCACCGCCATGCTGTCGGTGCCGAAATCCCGGGTGGTGCGCGGCTTCTCGTTCTTCGGCGCCTCCTTCGTCTATGTGATCTTCGAGGACGGCACCGACATCTACTGGGCACGTTCGCGCGTGCTGGAATACCTGAACGCGGTAACCGGCCGCTTGCCGCGCGGGGTGACGCCGACGCTGGGGCCGGACGCCACAGGCGTCGGCTGGGTGTACCAGTACGCGGTGCTGGCGAAGAATCACACATTGGAAGAGCTGCGCACCGTGCAGGACTGGTATCTGCGCTACCAGTTGACCAAGGCGCACGGCGTGGCCGAGGTCGCCGGCATCGGCGGCTTCGTCAAGCAATATCAGGTGGTGCTCGACCCGCGCAAATTGCAGGCTTACGGCATCCCGCTGTCGCGCATCACGCAGGTGATACGCGACAGTAATCGCGACGTCGGCGGGCGCGTGGTGGAAATGTCCGAGACCGAGTACATGGTGCGCGGCAAGGGCTATCTGCGCGGCATCGGCGACCTGGAAACCCTGGTGCTGAAGAGCGAGCGCGGCACGCCGGTGCTGCTGCGTGATGTAGCGCACGTCGAACTGGCGCCGGACGAACGGCGCGGGCTGGCCGAGATGAACGGCGAGGGCGAGGTGGTGGGCGGCATCGCGATGGCGCGCTACGGCCAGAATGCGCTCGAGGTCATCGGCAACATCAAGGAAAAGCTGGCCGAAATCGCCCCCGGCCTGCCGGCGGGGGTGACCGTGGAAACGGTGTACGACCGTTCCGAGCTGATTCATCGCGCGATCGACAACCTGAAGACGACGCTGTTCGAGGAAAGCCTGGTGGTGGCGCTGGTGTGCGTGCTGTTTTTGCTGCATGTGCGGAGCGCGCTGGTGGCGATCATCATGCTGCCGGTGGGAGTGCTGATCGCCTTCCTGCTGATGCGCTGGCTGGGGCTCAATTCCAACATCATGAGCCTGGGCGGCATCGCCATCGCCATCGGCGCGATGGTGGACGCGGCCATCGTGATGATCGAAAACGCTCACAAGCATCTCGAGCGCGCACCGCCGGATGCCAACCGCGTGCAGTTGATCACTGCCGCCTGCCGCGAGGTCGGTCCGGCGCTGTTTTTCTCGCTGCTGATCATCACGGTTTCCTTTCTGCCGGTCTTTACCCTGGAAGCGCAGGAGGGCCGCCTGTTCCAGCCCCTGGCCTATACCAAGACCTTTGCGATGGCGGGCGCGGCGTTGCTGTCGGTCACTCTGGTGCCGGTGCTGATGCTGCTGTTCGTGCGCGGCAGGATCATCCCGGAGCGGAAGAACCCGGTAAACCGGCTGCTGATCTGGCTCTACCGGCCGGTCATCGCCGGGGTGATGCGCTGGAAGAAGCTGACCATCCTCGCCGCGCTGCTGGTGCTGGCCATATCGGTTTACCCGCTCACCCGGCTGGGCAGCGAATTCATGCCGTCGCTCAACGAAGGCACGCTGCTCTTCATGCCAGCCAGCCTGCCGGGCATGTCCGTCACCAAGGCGGCGGAGACCATGCAGACGCAGAACCGGATCATCAAGAGCTTCCCCGAGGTGGCCTCGGTGTTCGGCAAGGCCGGGCGCGCCAACACCGCCACCGACCCGGCGCCGCTGGAGATGTTCGAGACCGTCGTCAACCTCAAGCCGGAGTCCGAATGGCGGCCCGGCATGACCATCGACACGCTGATCGCCGAAATGGACAGGGCCGTGCAGTTGCCGGGCGTCAGCAACGCCTGGACGATGCCGATCAAGGCGCGCATCGATATGCTTTCCACCGGCATCCGCACGCCGATCGGTATCAAGGTGTTCGGCAAGGATCTGGGTGAAATGGAAAAGCTCGCCAGGGAGATCGAGGCCGTGGTCAAGACCGTGCCAGGTACGACGAGTGCTTATGCGGAACGCATCACCGGCGGCTATTACCTCATTATCGAACCGGATCGTTCCCAATTGGCGCGCTACGGCCTGACCGTGGGCGAAGTGCAGGAAGTGATCGGCAGCGCCCTGGGCGGGGAGACGATCACCACCACGGTGGAGGGGCGCGAGCGCTTCGGCGTCATCACCCGTTACCCGCGCGAGCTGCGCTCCAGTCCGGACGCCATCGCCCGCCAGGTGCTGGTGCCGGTAGCGGGCGGCGCACTGATCCCGCTCGGGCAATTGGCGCGCATCTCGCTGGAAAAAGGTCCACCCGGCATCCGCACCGAGAATGCGCTGCTTTCCGCTTATATCTTCGTCGATATTCGCGGGCGGGACATCGGTAGCTATGTGGTGGACGCGCAACGCGCAGTGCGCGAGCAGGTCAAATTCAAGCCGGGATATTACGCAACCTGGAGCGGCCAGTTCGAGTACATGGAACGCGCCAAGGCGCGCCTCAAGCTGGTGGTGCCGTTGACCTTGTTCATCATTTTCGTGCTGCTCTACATCAACTTCCGCCGCTTGCCGGAGACGCTGATCGTGATGCTGTCGGTGCCATTCGCGCTGGTGGGCGGCGTGTGGCTGATGTATTGGCTGGGCTACAACCTCAGCGTCGCGGTGGCGGTCGGATTCATCGCGCTGGCCGGGGTGGCGGCGGAAACCGGCGTCATCATGCTGATCTACCTCAACCACGCCTATGACGAACTCAAGGCGAAGCGCGCGGCGGAAGGCCGGCCGTTCGCGGTCGCCGACCTGTATGCGGCGGTGATGGAAGGGGCGGTGGAGCGGGTGCGCCCCAAGATGATGACCGTGGTGGCGATCATGGCGGGACTGCTGCCCATCATGTGGAGCAGCGGCACCGGCTCGGAAGTGATGCGGCGCATCGCCGCGCCCATGGTGGGCGGCATGGTGTCCTCTACCGTGCTGACCCTGATCGTGATCCCGGCGATCTATGCGCTGGTAAAAGAGTATTCCATTAAAAGGAGTTGAATATGCCTGAAATCCTTCCCAACCTGCATCCGCTGATGGTGCATTTCCCCATCGCGCTGATTGCGTTGTCGGCGGTCTTCCATATCGCCGCGATCGCAACGCGGGGCAAATCCTGCGCCACCCATTGCGCCATCCTGGCCCACACCACGCTGTGGCTGGGCGCGCTGGCGGCGTTGCCGACTGTCTTGTTCGGCTGGCTGGCGTTCAACAGCGTCAACCACGACGAGGCCGGCCACGTTGCCATGCTGGCCCACCGCACCTGGGCGCTGGCGACGTTGGCGGTACTGGTGGTGCTGGCCGGCTGGGATGCCTGGCGCAGCAAGGTGGACGCGGTGCCTGCCTGGTGGTTCGCGGGGGCGGTGATAGGCGCGTGGGGCATGGTCGCCACCACCGCCTGGCATGGCGGGGAGTTGGTGTACAGGCACGGGCTGGGCGTGCTCTCGTTGCCTGCCGCGGAATCCGGGCAGATGCACGGACATGCGCGTGGCGACGCGATGGATGCCGAAGAGCATCCGCCTGCGGAGGCCATGCATTCCGATGATGACACTCATGAGCATTCCCACGACGGGCATGCGCACTGAAATTCTGGAACTGGAGATAACGATGAAAACATGGATGCGCATTTGCGCGCTCGCATTGCTGCTGAATTCGACCATTGCCTTTGCCGGCCCGGCAGTCACCGTCCACAAGAGCCCGACCTGCGGCTGCTGCACCAAATATGTCGACTATCTGCGGCAGAACGGTTTCAAGGTCACGGCGATCGACCAGGACGACATGGACGGCATCAAGAAACGCTACGGCGTCGGCGGCCGCGTCGCCAGTTGCCACACCGCGCTGGTTAATGGCTATGTGGTCGAAGGCCATGTGCCGGTGGGTGCGATCCACAAATTGCTCAGGGAAAAGCCTGCCATCGCCGGTATCAGCGTGCCCGGCATGCCGCTGAATTCGCCGGGCATGGGCGAGATGAAGAAGGGGACGTTGACGGTTTACACCATCCCAGGAGCGGAGGAGGCTCCCAAGGTGTTCTCGGTGGAATAGGAGCGAATCATGGCCGACTGCTGCGAAGACAAGTCCTGCGAAATCGCTGCGCTGCGCGGCAAACACCGGCGAGTGCTGCAAATCGTGCTGGCGGTCAATGCCGTGATGTTCGCCGTAGAGGGCATTTCCGGCTGGCTGGCGCATTCGACCTCGCTCATGGCCGATTCGCTGGACATGTTCGGCGATGCCACGGTGTATGCGATGAGCCTCTACGTGCTGGCGCGAAGCGAACGGGCACAAGGCGTGGTGGCGCTGGTCAAGGGCGCGATCATGCTGGCGTTCGGGGTGGGCGTGATGATCGAGGCCGCGTACAAGGCGCTGCATCCGGTCATGCCCGAGGCGACGACCATGGGCGTCATCGGCGCGCTGGCGCTGGCCGCCAACCTGTTGTGCTTCTTCCTGCTGTACACGCACCGCGAGGACAACGTGAACATGAGTTCGACCTGGCTGTGCTCGCGCAACGATCTTTTTGCCAATACCGGCGTTTTACTGGCCGCGGGAGCGGGTTATGTGCTGGCATCCCGGTGGCCGGACATTGTCGTGGGCACGCTCATCGCCGCGTTGTTCGTGAGTTCCGCGCTGCACGTCATCCACCAGGCGCGAGTGGCGATGCAGGCTCCTGCGCAGCACGCCCGCAGGATAGAACTGTCCAAAATAAAAGTGGTAAAAGGCGAGTGAAATGGACAAGCACCATCCTTCGAGCGAAATCGTCAAGGATCCGGTCTGCGGCATGACCGTGGAGGACTGTGCGCTTGAAACCGCCTACGAGGGCATCCGCTACTTCTTCTGTTCCGAGCAATGCCGCGAGCGTTTTCTCGCGACCCCGCATCTCTATGTTGGTTATCCGGGGCACCCAGCACCCGGGCAAAGAGGCGTGCAAGTCGTGAAAAGACGCCGTTTCAAGCTGGCCCACCCCTTGTCCGCCTACGAGGCCGAACTGCTGCGCGAGGATTTGCGCGACATGATGGGGGTGCGCGAGATTCACGTCGATGGCGAACTGGTCGAGATCACCTATGACCTGATGGCGGTCAACGCCGAACTGATCGAGGCGCGGTTGGCCGAGATCGGGCTCAGGCTGGGGCAGGACTGGCCCGAGCGGTTGCGTCTCGGATTCATACATTTTATCGAAGAGTCCGAGGTGCTGGGTCTCGAGGAGCCGCCGCATTGAGTACCGCCAAGCCTGGTGACATGCATGCTGCGACCTGCCGGATATGCGGAAGCCCGATCGCCGGCACGCCCTTTGCGCGTGCCGGCGAGGCGTATTGCTGCGAAGCCTGTTATCTGCGGGCGCATGAAGTCGAGCGCGGCGACGCGATCCGGGCGGAAGCCGCACTGGCGGAAGCGCTGGCGTCGGCCCTCGACCTGCGGGAACACGAAACCGGGCTGCATTCCAAGCGGGTCGCCTGCCACACGCTGGAACTGGCCCGACGCTCCGTTCCCGAGGCCTCGGAGCGCTTGCGCCAGATTTACTGGGGTGCGCTGTTGCACGACATCGGCAAGATCGGCATATCGGATGCGGTATTGCTCAAGGATGGGCCGTTGACCGACAGCGAGTGGCAGGAAATGCGCGCGCATCCGGAAATGGGGTGCCGCATCGTGGCGCAGGTGCCCGGCATGCAAGAAGCGGCGGACATCGTGCGGTGCCACGAGGAACGCTTCGACGGTTCCGGCTATCCGCGCGGACTGAGCGGGGAAGCCATCCCCTGGGGTGCCCGCCTGTTTGCTGTGATCGATACGCTGGATGCGATAACTTCGGATCGGCCATACCGGCAGGCGCTGCCCTTCGATGCGGCAAAGGCGGAAATCCTGCGCATGTCGGGTTCGCAGTTCGATCCCCGCGCAGTTCGGGTATTCCTTGAGGCGGAGCCCGTGTTGCGGGCAATGGTGTCGCTCAAGTGCGGTACAGCTTCTGCAGATGATATTTTTCTGCAAGCAATGAAAGGAGAATGAATCATGGACAGACTCAATCCTTGGCGTACCGGTGGCGCGACGGCGCTGACGGTGGCGATTGTCAGCGTGGTGTGCGCGGTGGCGGTTTACCTGTTTCCGCAGGGAACGGTCGGCTTCGTCAATTCATGGACGCATGGCCTGGACCTGACTGTGCTCAGGAGCGACAGGCCGTGGACCTTGGACTGGCTGGCCTTAGGCCTGTTCAACGTCACCCTGACGGGGTTCCTTATCGGCGTCCTGTTTGCGTGGTGCTACAACCTGGCGGGCAAGTGCTGCCGCTAAGAGAAAGCAATGAACAGCATGACCCATGGGATAACAAGGCGTTGCAAATGGAAAAGCGTACGCCGGATGCCAGGTTCTAACGTCAATTTCACCGCCGCTATCCGAACTGCGCTGCGGCAAGGCTGCGGATTTCCATGTTGTCGCAAAAACAATGAAAAAGGGAGAGCCATGACCGATGAGCGCGAAACGCATCATATTTCCAAAGGCAGGTGGGTGTTCTACGGATTTCTCGCCGTTGCGGGGTTTCTGCTGTTTACGGAGCACCGCGCCCACCTGCTCGGTATCCTGCCTTACCTGATCCTGCTGGCCTGCCCGCTGATGCACCTGTTCATGCATCATGATCATGGCGGGCATGACCATCGCCACGCAACGAAGCAAGGAGAGCAGCAATGAACGCTCCATCTTCCGCCTACGGGCTGTGGTCGCTGGTGGTCATCAATTCGCTGGTATTCATCATCTTTGCCTTCAGCTTCGCCAAGCCGCAAAGCAAGCGCGACTGGCGCTCGTTCGGTGCGTTCTCCGCCTTCATCGTGGCGCTGTTCACCGAAATGTACGGCTTCCCGCTCACCATCTACCTGCTGTCGGGCTGGATTACCAGCCGCGTGCCGGGCGTCGACCCGTTTTCGCACGATGCCGGGCACCTGCTGGAAACCCTGATCGGCTGGCGCGGCAATCCGCATTTCGGGCCGTTCCATCTGCTGAGCAACGTACTGATCGCCGCCGGCTTCTTTGTGCTGGCCGCCGCGTGGAGGGTGCTCTACCAGGCGCAGCGTCGCCATGTCCTGGCCACGACTGGGCCGTATGCGCGCATTCGCCACCCGCAATATGCCGGGTTCGTGCTGATCATGTTCGGCTTCCTGCTGCAGTGGCCGACACTCGTTACCTTGGTGATGTTCCCGATCCTGCTTTACATGTACGTCCGCTTGGCGCGTCACGAAGAAAAGGCGGCGCGTGCCGAATTCGGTGAGGCGTATGATCGTTATGCGGAGGCGATTCCGGCATTTTTCCCCAGACAGTTTTTTTGAGTTTGTCCCAGGAGGTCATCATGAAATATCTCGAGGCGTCGTTACTGGTTCTGGCCCTGTTCACCTGCGGGCAGGCCATTGCACTTCCGGCCGATCATCCGGCCAATCCCGAAATGGCGGTACCTGCATTCCAGCCGGCGGACTATTTTGCCGGCCAGTCCGGCAACGTGAAGCTGGCGGCGGACGAGCACCAGCACGATGCCGCGCCTGCGGCACAAGAATCCGGGGCAAAGGATGAAGCTGCGGCAAAGCAACACGGTGAAGGCGAAGGCAAGGGCTGCAAGCGCGGCGAAGGAATGGGCTGCTGCTGCCAATGCTGCTGCAAGTGCGGCGGCGAAAAGGGCGACATGAAGGGCATGAAAAAGTCCGGCGATGCCGACAAGAAGGGCTCGGGCATGATGGACTGCGACATGATGAAGATGATGAACAAAAAGGGCATGCAGCAGGACGGCGAAAAACAGGTCGAGGAGCCGGTTGAGCAGCCGGCGACCAAACAGGAAGAAGGTCATGAATCGCACCATTAAGCTGGCAGCACTGGCGCTGATTCCGATCGCGCTGGCGGCTTGTGCCAGCGTGCCGAAAGATGCCGGATTCGCCGATGTGCAGCAGGGTGTTGCCGAACGGCTGGGCGAGCACGTCGAATGGCGGCGCGGCAATGCCGAGGATGCGGCGGTGGATATGCAGGTGAAGGCGGCGCTGCAGCAACCGCTCACGGCCGATGCCGCCGTGCGGGTGGCGCTGCTCAACAATCGCCGGTTGCAGGCGGAATACGAAGAGCTGGGCGTGGCGCAAGCCGATCTGGTGCAGGCCGGCTTGCTGCGCAATCCCACCTTCGGCTGGAGCCGGCAGGAAGGCGGCGACATCACCAAGACGACCTGGGGCGTGGAGTTCGACTTTCTCGGTCTTTTGCTGCGCTCGCCGCAAAAGAAACTGGAAAACATGCGTTTCGAGCACACCAGATTACGTGTTTCCGAAGCAGTTTTGAAGCATGCGCTGGAGACGCGCAAAGCCTGGTTCGAGGCAGCTTCGGCGAAGCAGGATGCGGACTTCATGGAAAAGGTCGCCGATCTGGCCTCGGCCGAAGGCGAGCTGGCTGAGCGGCAACGCAAGGCAGGCAACCTGAGCCGTCGCGATACGCTGCGTCAGCAAGCCTTTGCCGAGGAGACGGCGGCGCAACTGGCGCGTTTGCGCGAAACGGCTTTCATTGCGCGCGAGCGACTGACCCGACTGATGGGCGTTTGGGGTGAGGATACCGGCTGGAAACTGCCGGCTCGCCTGCCCGAATTACCGGCCGCACCGCCGGCTTTCGACAACATCGAGGCCTATGGCCTCAAGCAGCGGCTGGACGTGCGGATGGCGCAGAAGGAAGCCGAGGCGATGGCCGCAGGATTGGGCCTGGCGCGTAGCACGCGCTTCATCAACGTATTCGACCTCGGCGTGGAAACCGAAAAATCCACCGGCGAACGCCGCATTACCGGGCCGACGCTGAAGCTGGAGTTGCCGATATTCGATCAGGGGCAGGCGCGTGTTTCCAGGCAGGAGGCAGTGTATCGCCAGAGCGAGGCGCGGCTGTATGCGTTGGCGGTCGATGCGCGCTCCGAAATGCGCGAGGCGTATCAACGCACCGCGACTGCCTATGCCACGGCGCGTCATGCGCGCGACAGGCTGGTGCCGTTGCGTCGGCAGATCGTCGAGGAAAGCACGCTGCACTACAACGGTATGCTGATTGGCGTTTACGAGCTGCTGGCCGATGCGCGCGAACAGGTGGCGGCGGTGCAGAACCATATCGCCGCGACGCGCGATTTCTGGACGGCATTGGCCGATTTGCAACTGGCGGTGGGCGGCAAGCTGCCGATGGAAATTCCCCCAGCCGCGCCCACCCAGCATGAGGAAGAAAAAGTGAAAAGCAATGCTCATCAGCACGAGGGGCATACACCATGACGACACGCAGACAATTTCTCGCCGGAGGGGTGGCCCTGGTTGGCGCAACCCTTGCGGAACGCGCTTCGGCCGCCCCTGATATCCAGAGTCGCGCTTCGGCGGAAACGGCCAGTCCTTTGTGGTTGAGTAGCGGCAAGCCTTACCAGCCGGTCGTCACGCCTAATGGCTGGACGCTGGCGCCGACATTGAAGGACGGCGTGAAGGAGTTTCACCTGGTCGCGGAGCCTGTCAAGCGCGAGTTCGCGCCGGGAATGACAGTCAATTGCTGGGGCTATAACGGCAGTACACTGGGTCCGACCCTGGAGGCGGTGGAAGGCGAGCGGGTGCGCATCTACGTGACCAATCGCCTGCCGGAGCACACCACCATCCACTGGCATGGCATACGTGTGCCGAACGGCATGGATGGTGTGGGTGGGCTGACCCAGCCGCATATTCCGCCGGGCAAGACTTTCGTTTACGAGTTTGTGCTGAAGCGCAGCGGGACATTCATGTACCACCCGCATTCCGACGACATGCTGCAAGTCGCCATGGGCATGATGGGCTTTTTTATCGTGCATCCCAAGAATGCCAAGGAACGTCCGGTAGATCGCGATTTCTGCATCATGCTGCACAACTGGGATGTGGAGGCAGGCACCGCCACGCCCAAGGCCAGCACGATGACGGAGTTCAATCTGTGGAGCTTCAACAGTCGCGTATTTCCCGGTACGGCGCCGCTGGTGGTGCGCAAGAACGACCGCGTGCGCATCCGTATCGGCAACCTCAGTATGCACGACCACCCCATTCATTTGCACGGTTACGATTTCTGGGCGACCGGAACCGACGGCGGCTGGATTCCGAAGTCGGCACAATTACCGGAGATCACGGTCAATGTGCCGGTGGGCGCGATGCGGGCAATCGAGTTCGTTGCTGATGAGCCTGGCGACTGGGCTTTCCATTGCCACAAGATGCATCATGTCATGGGGCCGATGGGGCATAACGTACCCAACATGCTGGGCGTTGATCAGCGCGGCATTGCCGGAAAAATCGGCCAGCTGGTGGATGGCTACATGGCGATGGGTGAGAGCGGCATGTCCGAGATGCAGGAAATGCAAATGCCGCTTCCGGAAAATACACTGCCGATGATGACCGGCGACGGCCCGTTCGGCCCGCTGGAGATGGGTGGCATGTTCACCGTAGTCAAGGTGCGCGAGGGGTTGGCGCACAACGACTATCGCGATCCGGGCTGGTACCGGCACCCATCGGGTACGGTGGCCTGGGAAGATAAGGCCTGAGTTTGAAAGCAAAGGAGCCAGGACTTGCGTCACTGGCTCCTTTGCTTTCAAGGCCTGCGCATTCAAGTCAATGGAGTTATAGCGAACCTTCGTCCCAGCTTGCGTCCGGCCGGTAGGCCTCCACCCACTCGGGTACGGCGTCCGCCGGCATGGGGCGGGCGATGCCATAACCCTGGGCGATGGTACAACCCATGCGCAGCAGATGCAGGCCGTGGTCGACTGTTTCCACGCCCTCGGCAACTACCTGGCGCTGGAATTCGCGGCTGAGGCTGATGACGCCGGCGACCACCGCCAGATCGTCGGCATCATGCAGCATGTCGCGCACAAAGGACTGGTCGATCTTGATCACTTCCACCGGCAGCCGGCGCATGTAGGTCAGCGAAGAGTAGCCAACACCGAAGTCGTCGAGCGCAAACGTGACGCCGAGCAGCTTGCAGCTGTTGATCATCTGCGCGACCCCCGAGATATCCTCGATAGCGGCGGTTTCGGTGATTTCCAGTTCCAGCAGCGATGGCGGCACTTGCGGATGATCCTGAAGGAGCTTTGCCAGCCGCATGGCAAAGTCTTTCTGCATCATGTGACGCGGCGCGATATTGACGCTGACCGGCATCTCCAGTCCTTGCGCTTGCCAGATACCGATCTGACGCAGCGCCTCATCGATCACCCACTCGCCCAGCGGAATCGAGAATTCGGTATCTTCGACCACCGGCAGGAAATCGGCAGGCGAGCGCAGCCCAAGCTCGGGATGCTGCCAGCGAATGAGCGCCTCCAGCCCGACCACCTTGCCGCGGCGCATGTTGACCTTGGGCTGGTAGTGCAGACGGAATTCGCCGTTCGGCAGGGCGGCTTCTATGCGTTCGCGTTCCTGGCGGCGGCCGCGGGTCTGGCGATCATGCTCGGTATCGAACAGATGGTAATGACTGCCGCCGCTCACCTTGGCCTGGTACATGGCATGATCGGCGTGGCGCAGCAGCGTGTCCGGCTCGCTGGTATCCATCGGGAACAGGGTATAGCCGATGCTGGCGGATACATGCACGGTATCGTCACCGAGCAGGAACGGCCCCTGGATGGCGGTGAGCAGTCGAGTCAGCGTTTGCTCGCATTCCTCCACCGATTGCAGGTTGCATAGCAGCAGCGCGAATTCGTCGCCGCCCAGCCGCGCGACGGTGTCGGTTTCCCGCAGGCAGGTTCGCACGCGCTGCGCCAGCTCTACCAATAACTGGTCACCGGCGTCGTGGCCGAAGGTGTCGTTGATCGGCTTGAAGCCGTCAAGATCGAAATAGCAGACCCCCAGGATTTCGCCCGTGCGGTTTGCACGTGCCACCGCCTGATGCAGGCGATCATCCAGCAGCGTGCGGTTGGGCAATTGCGTCAGCGCATCGTGATAGGCCATGTGCTCCAGGTTCTGCTGCTGTGCCTTGGCCTGGGTAATGTCGGAAAACACGCCTACGTAATTGGCGCTGCCGTCTTCTTTGGTGACGATGAAAAGTTCCATCCATGCAGGATAGGTTTCTCCGTTCTTGCGCCGGTTCCAGGTCTCGCCGCGCCATTCGCCGGCCGCGTCCGGGCTTTGCCAGATATGCGCGAAGAAATTCGGGTCGGGAACGGCAAAGCCGAGTTCGGCGGGCGTGCGGCCTACCACTTCTTCGCGGTCATAGCCGGTGATCAGGATGAAGGCGGGGTTGATTTCGATGATGCGGGTCGCCGTATCCGCGATGAAGATGCCATCGCGCGTATGCTCGAATACGCTGGCGGATAGGCTCATGCGCTCCGCGTTCTGCCGCAGGGTGTCGACCATTTCGCCCAGCTTGCTGCGCATGCGCAGCACGTTGGCCATCAAAGTGCCCTTGGGCGCTTGCAGATGGTCCTGCTCCAGGTTGCCGGCGGCGATGCGCTGTACCACCTCGATGGCCAGCGCCGGATCGCTGCCGATCGGATTGAAAATCAGGCGACGCATCTGCCACAGGATGACGGCGATCAGCAGTATCGTAAGCGTGGTACCCGAGAGAATGACGAACAGGGATTTTGCCAACCCGATCGCGCGTGCCTCGCTTCTCGGATAGCCGACCATGACGCTGAATCCCCAGTTGGGAATATCCTCGCGTACGATCATCCACTCCTCGGAGGGCTGGTGCAGCAGCTGGTTGGCGACGGTAGGCGACATATGCGACGAGAGAAAGCGGATTTTCTGCCGCTCGTCCATGATGGCGGCGAATCCGGCTTGCAGGTAGCGCGTATTTTCCACAGCTTCGCGCAGCACCTTCATGTCGACTTTGTAGCCGACATACCAGGCGCCGATGACTTCCCCGCTCAGGTTACGCATCGGCTCGTAACGCGTGATGTAAGGCGTGCCGAGAATATCCACCTCGCCATGGAACGAACGCCCGTCGCGCAGGGCGGCGATGGCCTTGCCCTTGGGGTCGAGCAGGGTGCCGACGGCGCGCTCGCCGGTTTCCTGTCGAACATTGGTGGCGATGCGAACAAAATCGTCGCCGCTTTTGACAAACAGGGTGGCCGTTCCGCCGAGAATATCGGTGATGCTGTCCACAAGGTCGAAGCGATTGGACTGCGGTAATTCTCCCAACAGCAATCGCGGAACTACTCGCCCGCCGACACGAGTCGTGCCGACAATCTCGGGGGTGCCAAGCAGCAGGCCGCGCTCTTTAAGGAGGCGCATGGAAGCATAAACCTGCTCGCTGACCAGTTCGTCCGTAACGTTGAGGATGCGACTCAGCGTTTTGGCCTGGACACGCGCTGCCGTCTCAATGTCCTCCAGTTGCTGCGTCGTTTGCTGCTGGCTGAGCATAGCGGTTCCTGCAACCAGCAAAATCATGACCGGAAGGAGGAAACGCCAGAGGGTTGAGAATTTTTTCTTCATTGGGGTGGGGCATTTTCCCACAATTCATCGCGAGATGTCAGGCTGTGGCGCAAGGCTGGCCTCAGCCTGCGCGAAATGGGGCAGGGAATGAGGTGCTGTGGGGGGCAAGGCTGATCGCGGGATGCGATCAGATTTTTTCGTCTACGGCAGTGGTCAGGTCACTACTGCGCTGGTTGCGGCGACGACGGTCCTTGCCCGCACGCAGTTCTTCCAGCACGGCATCCTGATGAATACGGCGGCAGACCTTGCGCCGCTCGCTTTCCACCTCGACCGGGCGTGGCGTCCAGCGCTGCTCCAGTGCGGGCAGGCGGGTGTCCAGGCCCCGGCGCACTACCGTCGTCGATGGTTGCGGCGCGACCGGCCTGACGGCCGGAACCGCTTCGGGTGCCGCAACGGTATCGGTGGGCGACGTCGGCGTGTAAACCGGCGGCAGGCTTTGTACGTATTGCATGACCTGAACCTATCCTATTCATTTAGCTCATCTAATTGACGCGGGACGGCAAACAAAAGTTCGGAAAATGCCATTGTCATAGTAAAATGGTCGGTTATGGAATCTCCCAAGCCACTCCCCTCCTATCGTCCGTACTGGGCGAAACGTTTCGGCACCGCGCCTTTCTTCCCCATGTCGCGCGCCGAAATGGATGCGCTCGGCTGGGATTCCTGCGACGTCATCCTGATTACCGGCGACGCCTATATCGATCACCCCAGCTTTGGCATGGCACTGATTGGGCGCCTGCTGGAAGCGCAGGGTTTCCGTGTCGGCATCATTGCGCAGCCGGATTGGCAGTCCGCAGAAGCATTCAAGACCCTGGGCAAGCCCAACCTCTATTTCGGCGTGACGGCGGGCAACATGGATTCCATGGTCAATCGCTATACCGCCGACCGCAAGATACGCTCCGACGA